>CAYXLY010000369.1:0-5007 GCA_964466005.1 uncultured Spirochaetaceae bacterium
GCCACGCTCCACAACGAGGAGGACCTCGAGCGCAAGGACGTCCGCGTGGGCGACCGGGTGCGGATCGAGCGAGCCGGTGACGTGATCCCCGAGGTCGTCGAGCGCGTGAAGCAGCCGGGCAAGAAGCGGAGCCGGCCCTTCGAGATGCCCGATCGCTGCCCCTCCTGCGGAGGTCCGGTCGAGAGACAGGGCGCCCATCACGTCTGCACTGCGGGGCTCGCCTGTCCCGCCCAGCTGGTGGGGCGCATCCTTCATTATGCCTCCCGCGAGGCGCTCGACATCACGGGGCTCGGCGAGGAGACCGCGCGTCAGCTGGTCGAGCGCGGCTGGGTCGAGGACATGGCGGATCTCTACGCGCTCGACGTCGACCGCTTGAAGCAGCTCGAAGGCTTTGCCGATCGATCGGCTCGCCAGCTTCACGAAGCCATCCAGGAGGCCCGGTCTCCGCGCCTGGACCACTTCATCCACGGCCTCGGAGTCCCGCACGTCGGACGTCGCATGGCGGACCTGCTCGCGCGCCGCTTCGAGGGCATCGACGAGCTCGTGGAGGCCTCGGCGGAGGATCTGGCCGCCATCGAAGGCATCGGTCCGGAGGTGGCCCGCGCCATCGCCCACTTCTTTCAGGATCCGACGAATCGCGACGTCCTGCAGAGGCTGTCCGACGCCGGCGTGGAGCCCCAGCCCGTCCGCGGCGGACGCTTCGGGGCGCTCGAGGGCAAGACCTTCGTCTTCACGGGACAGCTGGAAGGGTTCACGCGAAAGGAGGCGAAGTCGGCCGTCGAGTCACGCGGGGGCCGGGCGACCTCGAGCGTGAGCGGCGAGACCGACTATCTGGTCGTCGGCTCCTCGCCCGGCAGCAAGCTCGACGAGGCGCGCGAGCACGACGTCAGGCGACTCGACGAGTCGGAGTTCGAGGAGATCCTCGAGTCCTCCTGACACGGCCGATCCGAAGACGGGAGGCTCGACCGGGCGGGAGAGTCGGAGCGAGCGCTCCCCCTCGTCTCCCCCTCTTCCGAGCCCTGCCTCCTCTTCACTGGGGCGTGTACTTACGGAGCTTCCGCTGGAGGCTCTGGCGGTGCAGGCCCAGGCGGCGCGCCGCCTGCGAGATGTTGCCCTCGCACTCCGCGAGCACGAACTCGATGTACTCACGCTCGTGTCGGTAGAGGCTCTGGAACTCGTCGGGGATCGGCAGCTCGGTGTCGACGTCGTCTCCGTCGAGCAGGGCCCGCTCGACCTGATCGGCGTCCGCGGGCTTCATCAGATAGCCCACGGCTCCCAGCTTCGTCGCCTTGACGGCCGTCGCGATGCTGCCGTAGCCCGTCAAGACGACGATCCGCGCCTCGGGAGCCCGAGCGAGGATGGATTGAATGGCGTCGAGCCCGGAGTCGGCCCCGAGTCGCAGGTCGACGACGGCGAAGCTCAGGTCGGCGGGACAGAGCGCGTCGAGCGCCGCGAGGTCGCGCGCCCGTTCGACGCGGTAGCCGCGGTCGCGGAGCTCGGAGGCCAGGGTCTCGGCGAAGCGGTCGTTGTCCTCGACGATCAGCAGCGACCGGTCGTCGTCGACGACTTCACTTCCGTCGGAAGGGGTCGGCACGTCAGCCATTCTGGACTCTCCAATCGGGCGCTTCGATCGACGGGGACGCAGCGGCGGACAGATCGCTCGCGGGCGCGGCGGGCACGAGGGGCAGAGAGATGCGGGCCCGTGCTCCGCCGAACTGGCGATCCTCGAGGGTGAGCTCGGCGCCGATCGCCTCGGCGAGCGAGTGGACGTAGTAGAGGCCGAGCCCGATGCCCTCGGGCTTGGTCGTGACGAAGGGCTCGCCCAGATGGCGGCGGACGACCTCGGGCCAGCCCGAGCCCCGATCCTGGACGGCGAGCTCGACGCGGGGGCCGTTGCGCTGGAGCACGATCTCGATCTCGCCTGCGCGTCCGCCCGACTCGATCGAGTTGTCGACGAGATTGATGAGCGCCTGGGAGAACGCGATCGTCGGCAGCAGCACGCGCTTCGGCCCACGTCCGTCGGCGAGGAAGCGGATCGTCGCCTCCTCGTAGACGGTGCCGACGCTCTCCACGACCTGGCGGACCAGGGCGTCGAGATCGACGACCTCGAGCGCCAGGCGGTCCGGCTGGAGCTGGGATCCGGCCATGTGGCGGAGGATATCACCGCATCGCTCGAGCTCCTCGATCGCCGTGCGAAGGTCGTCGTCCTGCTCGAGGCCGTGCGTGCGTCGGAGCCGGGCCAGCTTCAGCTGAGCGGTGTTGAGGGGCGTGGCGAACTCGTGGGAGAGACCGGCCGCGAGCGCGCCGACCGCCCGCAGACGGTCGATGCGCGTCCGGCGCTCCTGGGCCTCCCCGAACCAGATCTTGAGGCTGTCGAGGGTGCTCGAGAGCCAGGCCGTCAGGATCCAGAACACGAGGACGACGACGATCTGCGCCGGAAACAGGATGTTCGCGGGGACGAGCGTGCCGGCGAGCCCGGGCGGAATCTGGCTGTTGACCTGGATCAGGACGAGGCTCGCGAGCAGCATGCCGAAGAAGAGCAGACCGAGGCGGCCCTCGAGCAGCAGGGCGCCGAGCACGGAGTGGACGAGCAGGATCGGCACCATCGGGTTCCAGGCCCCGCCGGTCAGGATGAGCAGCGCCGCCAGCGCGAGGATGTCGGCGCCGAGCTGGATCAGCAGATGCGCCGGACTTCCCCGTGTCCCGCGCCGCAGGCCGATCCAGGTGCCGATGTTGAGAATCGCCAGCGTCGCCACGACCGACACGAAGAGAGGCAGCTTGCGGGGCTCGAGCAGCTCGAACTCGAGTGCCGGGATGATCGAGAGGACCTGGGCGGTGATCGCGACCCAACGCAAGCGCACGACCCAGGCGAGCTTTGCAGTCGTCTGCTCGGGGTCGGCCGTGATCGGCGGGTCGAAGAAGGATCGGACGGTGTCGAACATCGGCTCTTCTGTGTGCGGAGACTAGCAGCCCGGCGCGTCCTGGCGTGGCCCATGCCCTGATCCACCACCCGGTCCGGCTGCCCGACGCCTCTCGGAGCCGGGCGCGCCGGGGCGGCCGCCGGCTCCCCTTCCCGCGGACTCCGGCGTCGTCCGGCCAGGTCGAGGCGGAGCGCCCGCCGGACACGGGCTAGTCTCCGGAGGCCGGTAGCGCGACGGCCTTGGATCGCCGCGACGACCGGCAGGAGGTGGAGATGTTCCGGGAGTACGAGCAGGGATCGGGGAAGACGGGTCGGAAGGGGGTGGCCGCGGACGCCGGGAGGTGGCTCTGCGCTCTACTCGCCGGGCTCTGGCTCGTCGGCGCTTCGGGAGGGGCCCTCGCTCACGGACCCACGATCGAGATCACGCACTCGGAGATGAAGCCGCAGCTGCTGAACCTGTTCGTCGGGACGACCGTCCACTTCGCCAACACGGTGGCGATGCCCGGGGGCCACGTCGTGGTCGACGACGAGGGCCGGATCGAGAGCCCCCCGCTCTCCGAGCCAGGCGACGGGTGGCACTACACCTTCGAGGAGGAAGGCGTCTACGAGCTCCACATCCGACAGCATCCGGCCGCCCGGGCCCGGATCGTCGTCGTGCCGAAGCGCGCTACTCCCGCCCCGTGAAGGCGGCGAAGAAGTCGCTGACGTCTCCGAAGCAACGGTCGGGGTCGAGGAGCAGATCGTAAGTGGCCGGTGAGTGGGCGGGCTTGGGCTGGGGTGTCTCCGCCGACTCCTCTCCGTACTCCTCGATGCGGCGATAGAGGGCGTCCCAGAGCTCCTGGGGGTCCTCCATGTCGATCTCGATCGTGAGCTTGGCCATTGGAGATCTCCTGTATCTGGACAGGCGGCCGGGGGCCCTGGGCCCCAGACCTATCGCAGCCAATCGGTGCGCGGACGCGCGGGACTCCGGCAAGTTACGAGTTTTGGAGACCGGAGCAAGCGGAGAGCGGATTTCGTCGATTCCGGTGATGCGATGTGACTCCCGGTCCGGCAGAATCACCCGATCCTCGGGCGCTCGCTGTGAGAATCATCACGCGCTATTCTGACGCAGCCTCAGGAACCGTTTCCCGATTGCGGGGTCCGATCGGACATGGCATCGGACATGGCGAGAGGCATGACTCGAGACGGTACGAATGCGGCTTCCACGGAAGCCCGACCGACCCGGATTCAGCGGACTCACGGCTTCGGGAGCGCCCGATCGGCGAGGGTGAGCATGACGAACGGATCCGCAAAGGCTTCGGGCGGCCAGTCTTCGGGTGACCCGGCCTCCGGCAGCGGCGCGGAGAAGCCGGATCGAGCCGAGACGCCGACCGGCATCTCGTCCGACGGCGCCCTCGTCGATCAGGCGGGACGGCCGCTCGGACCGCGTGCGATCCAGACCCGTCAACGCATCCTGGAGGCGACCGTGGAGCTTCTCGACGAGAAGCCCATGCGCGATCTCCGCGTGATCGACATCGCCCGTCGGATCGGGACCTCTCCGGCGACCTTCTATCAGTATTTCAAGGACGTCGAGGACGTCGTCCTCTTCCTGGCTCGCGAGGCCTCGGAGCAGACGCCGGAGATCGTCGACGTGATCCACGGAGACTGGACGGGGCGGGCCGGACACGAGCGCGCGCGACAGCTGGTCGAGCTCGTGATCCGACACTGGGAGCGCTACTCGCCCATCCTGCGCGTCCGCAACAACGCCTCCGACGAGGGGGACGAGCGTTTCCGCAAGGTCCGGCTCCGCGCCATGATGCCGATCGTCCATGTCTTCGTCGACGAGATCCAGCGGGCTCACGAGCGCGCCGGCGAGCCCGGGAAGGCGGAGGACGACGATTCGTGGCAGGGCGGGCGCGTCGACCCGATCGCGGGGGCGACGGCGCTGACCTCCGTTCTCGAGCGGCTGGCGATGTACCACACGGCGATCGGGCAGCTCGGCGGAACGCGCGAGGGCCTGGTCGAGACCGCCGCGACCCTGATCCAGACGATCCTTACCTCCCGTCGCTGAGCCGCTCTCCCCGCGCTCTCCCCGCTCTCTCCATTAT
>CAYXLY010000370.1:0-4998 GCA_964466005.1 uncultured Spirochaetaceae bacterium
TCTACACGGCTCTGAACACTCTTTCCCTACACGACGCTCTTCCGATCCCGGGCGACGTCGAGCGTCTGGACGTCGAGCAGCGCTTTGAGGGTGGCCACGCCGTCACGTTACCATGCTCGCTGCTCCGGAGCCGGGCCAGTGCCGTCAGCGCCCCTCGGTCGGGCTCGGGGGCCTTCGACGCCTCCGACGCCTCCGACGCACGAGACCCTCGCCAGGCCGGGTCGCTCCGTGCGCTCTCTCAGCGGGCGAGGGCGAGGATCCCTTCGAGGTCGAGCGGCTCGCCGGTCTCGAATCTCTTGACTCCCCGGTCGGCGATCTCGTCGCGGCTGTAGCGGAGGGCGGCTCGATTCGGCGTCCAGGTCCCGAGCTGAGTCCGGGGATAGGAGGTGAGCATCGACTCGGTCACCTTCTTCAGGATGCCTTGCAGGACGATCGAGCCATCCTCGGCGACCTCGACCGACTCCGCGCCGAGCTCGGTATTGGTGAGCGTCTTGAAGGTGACGAGGGGGGTGGCATCGGCTTCGGACATCGTTCGGGGACTCCTGTCGGAACGGGTTGGAACTCGGGGCTCGGCGACGTCGAAATCTATCGTGTCCGGGATCGAAACGGCAATGGGCGGTGGCTCCGTCCCGAACTCAAACGTCTCCGCCCCGCGCGGCCCGGCGTCCGGCCCGGCGACCGAAGAAGGAGCCGTCACCCAGCGACATCCCGCTGCTGTAGCCCTGCTTGGCCACGCCCGAGGTCGATCGGCCCGCCGCGGAGAGGCCGGGCACTGGCTGGCCGGAGGGTCGCAACACGGCGCCCTGGGCATCGATCCGGAGGCCTCCCAGCGTGAACGCGGAGTAGACGGCATGGTCCACGCGGAGGTCGAGGGCCGCGAAGGGCGGCTGGTCCAGCGGCTTCAGGTACTCGATCGTCTTGTGGAAGAGCGGATCCTCTCCCCGGGCGGCGTAGCGATTGTAGAGCTCGACGGTCTGCTGCAGGGCGGGAGAGGGGAGTCCGAGCTCGGCCTCCAGCTCCTCGATCGTCTCGCCGACGGCGGCGAGCTCGACCGGGAAGAGCTCCGGCCGGGCAAAGATCGCGTCGTCGACGAGGAGATGGACCAGGCCGCCCTGGTGGTAGAGAGCGTGCTCGCCGGAGCGTCCGAAATAGACGTCCTCGTTCAAGAAGCGCTGTCCCCACCGGTTCACGAAGAGCCCCTTCTTCAGCTGGTTCGGCGGAAAGATCGCGAGACTGACGTCGCCGGCGGACATCCGGATGGCTTCACCTCCGACGGCCAGGCCGAGCCGGATGCCACTCCCGTCGTCGTTCTCCGTTCCGACCTTGTGACGACAGCGAGCGAGCTCGGGGGCATGGGTGCGCAGCATGTCGTCGTCGTAGATGAAGCCGCCCGTCGTGAGGACGACGCCGCGTCGGGCCCGCACGGTCGCCGATCCCTCGGGAGAGTGGACGACGGCTCCGATCACCCGTCCGTCGGAAGCCACGACCAGGGCCTCTCCGCGGCTCTGGATCCGCGTCTTCACGCCGGCCTCGTCCGCACTCCGGAGGAGATGCTTCATCAGGAGGCCGCCCTTGCCTCGGACCTGCCTCGGGGCGTGTCCGCGAGGCGCCGGTCGCGCCAGCGTGTTGAAGGGATGGAACTTCTCGCTGCCCGAGTAGGCGAGGCCATCGTCGCTCTCGAAGGGCTCGTGATCGCCCGCGAAGAACGAGGGCTTGAAGGGGACGCCGCGCGCCAGCATCCAGTCGAAATGCTCGACGCTATGCTCGCAGTAGGGCTCGATGAGCGCCGGATCGGGGCCGGGTCCGCAGGCGGCCATCATGTACCGGAACATGTCCTCGACCGAGTCCTCGAAGCCGCAGGCCTTCTGGAGCGCCGTCCCGCCGCCGAGATAGAGGAAGCCGCCCGAGCTCGCAGAGGTCCCGCCCGCTCCGCCGGCTCGCTCGAGCACCAGCGTCTCCGCTCCCGCCTGGGCCGCCTCGATGGCCGCGCAGGCGCCGGCGCAGCCCATGCCCAGGACCAGCACGTCACACGTCACGTCCCAGGAGGCGATCTCTCGCTCCTCCCTTCGGAGGCGCTCGTCGACCGTTCGCGTCATCGGGGTCTCGTCTCCACGTCCTGATCCGAAGCGAGCCCGATGCCCAGGGCGGGCGCGATGTCGCTCGCGATCCGATCCATCGCCTCGAGATAGGCCTCGAGCTCGATCTCCCTGGCGGAGGGCCAGAGCGCGAGATGCGCCAGACCCAGCTCGCGCAGGGCATGCATCTCGTCGAGCACGCGGTCGCGAGGACCGATCAGCGGAATGGCCGGTCGGTCCGGGGGCAGCGGTCTCTCGGTCAGCGTGATCTGGGCGCGCATCGAGATCGGGACCTCCGATGGGGATCGCCCGACCTCGTCGCAGAGCCGATGGAGATCGTCGCGGCCCGGCTCCAGCGCCTTCGCGGAGAGATCGATCACATGCCAGCCGTCTCCCAGACGGGCCGCCCGCCGGCGCGCCGGGCGACTGTTGCCCCCGATCCAGATCGGCAGGGGATCCTGCACGGGCTTGGGCTCGAAGCCGATGTTGTCGAAGGCGAACCACGGGCCCCGATGGACCGGCGCCTCTTGAGACCAGAGCGCGCGCAGACTCGCCAGATGATCGTCGAGGACGCGACCGCGCTCGCTGAACTCGATTCCGAGCGTGGCGTACTCCTCTGGAATCCAGCCCGAGCCCACCCCGAGGCAGACGCGCCCCTCGGAGAGCCGATCGAGGGAGGCGACGAGCTTGGCCGCCACGATCGGATGACGGAGGGCCGCCAGATAGACGCTCACGCCCAGTCGGATCCGTCGGGTTCGGGTGGCGATCCCAGCGAGCGCGATCATGGGATCGAGAAAGGCGTGACGGGGATCCGGACGGACCTGCAATCCGGGCAGGTAGGGATACCAGGTCGACGACTCGATCGGCAGCACGAGATGGTCGGCCGTCCAGAGACAGGCGAACCCCAGCGCCTCGGCCCGCTCCGCGATGGCGAGCAGGGCGTCGGGACGACCGAGCGCGCCCGAGTTGGGGACGACGACCCCGAGCTCCATCGGATCAGCGAGCCTCCGGCGTCGGCCGAAGCAGGCGCCCGGGAGCGCTTCCGGGCGAGAGCGCGAGGTGCTCCCCGCCACTCCGGATGTGCGTACCGGCCACCCACACGTGCTCGATCCCGGTGCTCTCCGCGACCAGCCGGTCGGCGCCGGTCGGCAGGTCGTGGCGACGCTCCAGAGGCCGCGTGCCCACCGTCTTCGGATCGAAGGCGACCACGTCCGCGACGCAGCCGGGAGCGAGCCGACCCCGATCCGCCAGCCCGAGGAACGCGGCGGGCTGGCCGGTCAGTCGCCAAACGGCCTTCTCGAGCGAGAGGGTGCCCGTCTCCCGCCACCAGTGCTGGAGCAGATGGGTCGCGAAGTCGGCGTCGCAGAGCTGGCTCGTATGGGCGCCGGCGTCCGAGAGGCCCAGCAGGAGCCGGTCCTCGTTCAGCATGCGTCCGATCTGCTCCTCGTCGTCGTTCGTCATCGGGACGTGGAAGCGGGTCTGGAGATCCTCCTCGAGCGCGAGGTCGAGCATCAGCTGGAAGGCGGTCGTTCCCGTCTCCCGGGCGAGCACGCCCAGCGCGGGCCCGCCGACCCGATCGCGATGGAGGCGGCTCTCCGAGACGCGCGCCCGGTCGACGACGTCGCCCCAGGCCTCCTCGATCTCCTTCTCGGCGCGGCGGCGCCAGTCGGGGTCGGCATAGCGAGCCGCGCGCTCGGCCTGCGGGAGCGAGAGCACCTCGACGAAGCTGCTCACGTTTCCGAAAGGACCGGGCTCGGTCAGCATGATCTGGACGACGATCGCCCGACCGGCGATCTGCGGAGCGACGTCGCCGCCCGCCGCGATCGTGCGCTCCACGACGCTCGGGGCATGATCGGGGTCGCGACGCGTCGCCATGATCGCCGCCCACGACACGGGTCGCTCGATCTCCTTGGAGAGTCGGGCGAACTCGTCGACGAAGAGGTCGGGCCCCCAGGTGGCCTCGACGACCCCCAGCCGGCGGCGGCCGAGCTCGCTGGCCAGGGCCCGGATCTCCGAGATCTCCGCCAGGCGGCTCGGCACCGGGCGTCCGCGTGCGCCGACGTGGGAGGCCGCGTGCGAGGTCGAGAATCCGATGGCGCCGGCATCCATCGCCTCTCCGACGATCCGCTGCATCGCGGCGACCTCGTCGGGACGGGCCGCCCGCTCCGTCGACTCTTCGCCCATCACGTATTGGCGCACGGGCGTATGTCCGACGAGCGCCGCGACGTGGATCCGGAGCGGCAGTCGCGAGACGGCATCGAGGTACTCGGGGAAGCTCTCGAAGCCCCAGGGAATCCCGGCCTCCAGCGCCTCGAGGCTCATGCCTTCGACGTTCTCGAGAATGCGCGCGATCTCGGGGCGATCCGCGGGCCGGGTCGGTGCGATTCCGAAGCCGCAATTACCCATGACGACCGACGTGACGCCGTGCCAGGACGAGGGCGTCAGGTCCGGGTCCCAGAAGATCTGCGCATCGTAGTGCGTGTGGATGTCGATGAAGCCGGGGCTCACGACCAGACCCGTGCAGTCGACCTCGAGGGCCCCGCTCGCGTCGCTCGGTGACACGTTCCCGACCGCCGCGATCCGATCGCGATCGAGGAGCAGGTCCCCGGTCCGGGCGGGCGCGCCCGTGCCGTCGACGATCTCGGCTCCCCGAAGAATCGTTCGCATGATCTCCTCCTTCGGCTCAGTCGGGCTGCGGCGCGGCGAGGATGCCGGCGGCGGCCTTCTCGACCCGCGTGCCTTCGAAGAACCCGGGATCGAGACTTCCGTAGAAGCGGACGGCGTTCTCGAAGGTGAAGGTCCGGAACTGGTCGGGATCGAGATGGCCGTCCTCGACGAGCTCCCAGGCCTCGCTCAACACGCCCTCCATCTCCGGCACGTCCCAATGGCCGACGTCGGAGCTGAACATGGGTCGGAGGGTGGC
>CAYXLY010000371.1:0-4977 GCA_964466005.1 uncultured Spirochaetaceae bacterium
CGACGGGAGTACCCTGCGCGCCCGGATCGGCGCGCGCGCACGGGGGCGCCGAGGGAGGGCGCCCACCATGTCGAGCATGTCGAGCCGAGTCGCGCCTCGCGGGTGGCGACGAGATCCTGCGTTCGCTCGACGCCGCCGTGTCCTGCTCTGTGCGCTCGCGATCAACCTCTGCATGTTCGGCGTGGAGACGACGGGTGGGATCCATGCGGGATCCGCCGCGCTGCTGGCCGACTCGCTCGACATGCTGGGCGACGCCTTCGTCTACGGACTGAGTCTGATGGCGCTCGGACGGGGAAGGCGCTGGGGCGCCCGGGCCGCCCTCTCGAAGGCCGGGTTGATGCTGGTCCTGGGGCTCGGCGTGCTCGCGCGAGCCATCCTCGGACTCCACTCCGGAATGCCGCCCCAGGCGCCGCCGATGGCGGCAATCGCGCTGCTGGCCCTCCTGGCCAACGCAGCCTGCGTGGGGTTGCTCTGGTCGGATCGCCGGGGAAGCCTCGATCTGCGCTCCTCCTGGCTCTGCTCGCGCAACGACCTGCTGGGCAACGCGGCGATCCTCGGCGCCGCGGGCCCCACGGCCTGGCTCGGCTCGCCGTGGCCGGATGCGATCGTCGCCTTCGCGCTGGCGGGGCTTCTCGTCTCGACGGCCGGCCGGCTGCTTCGCGCGTCCCTGGCCGAGCTCGCGACGGATCGCCGTCTTTCGCCCTGGACACGCGTCCGAACACTCGGCTGACGCAAGGTCGGGGTCGAAGACCTCGCGCTGCGGCGCGTGACCTCCACCGAGCTACCCCCAACGCTCTCGATCTCACTCCCGATCACGTTCCTGCGCGCCGACCGGAGAGTCGATCCACCGGCAGCCCGATCCGCGCCTCCCCGACCCGAGTCATGGCACGTGATCTGCACCTCCGAGAGGTATGGAGCGAGCGGTCTGCCGCGAGGACCTCGCGAGGGCCTCGACGGAGACTGCCCGAGGTCCTCCTGTAGAGACCCGCAGGACAGACCTCCAGAGCAGACCTCCCGAGACACCGCCTCGGGGAGACCTCGTCTGCAAGGAAGGAGTGGAGCATGAAGAGCATGGGTAGACGAATGCGGACCCTCACCGCACTGGGCGCCGCGCTGGCTCTCGGGGGCGCCGGCCTCGCACAGGGTCAGGGCATGATGCAGAAGGGCCCGAAGCATGGCTGCATGATGATGATGATGGAAGGACACGGCATGGGGATGGGTAGGGGCTGCCCCATGATGTCGGAGGACTTCGATCTGAAGGTGGAGAAGACCGAGGACGGCGCGACGATCCGGATCACGTCGAGCGACTCGAAGCTGGTCTCGGTGATCCAGAAGCACGCCGAGATCATGCGATTGATCCACGAGCTCCATCGGATCGAGATGGAGTAGCGCCGGTCAGGAGGCCTCGGCCGGGCTCCGATCCGGTGTCCCCGCGGTCACGCCTTCGCAGAAGATCCGGATGCGCTCGATGACCTCGGGCGCCTGGGAGAGGTCGCCGTGGTCGACGGCGTTCACCTCGAGGAACTCCGCGTTCGGCAGCTCGTCGGCCAGCGCGCGGCCGAGTCGGATCGGGACGGCGAGATCGCCCGTGAAGTGGACCACGAGGGCGGGGGTCCGGATCCCGGCGAGGATCGGCCGTACGTCGGTCTCGATCATCATCTCGACGAGCTGCTCGATCGCCGACCGCGTCGCGATCAGGCGCTCGAAGGAGCGATAGGTGTCGTCGTCGAGCTCGGCGCGCGAGATGCTCGGGAAGAATACGTCGCGCAACGTACCCCGTCCCCATTGCCGGGGAAGACCGACGAGGAGCGGTCGCGGAATCCCGATCGGGAAGGTCTCGGACTGGAGCCAGGCCGCCGTCGTCCCCACCAGGATCAGGCCCTGGACCCGATCGGGATTCTCGTAGGCGAATTGCAGGACCATCGGCCCGCCCTCGGAGAAGCCCATCAGCACGGCTCGCTCGAGTCCCGCCGCATCCATGACCGCGCCGATGTCCGTCGTTCGCTCCGCCAGCGTGGGCGCAGCCAGCGTCGGGTCCGAGAGCCCCTGGCCCCGCTTGTCGAAGGTCAGCACCCGCGCGAAGTCCGCCATCTGGGCGAACATGCTCCGCATCGGGGGCAGGTTCTCCATCAGCGTCAGATGGGAGATGATGCCGGGCGCGAGCACGATCGCGGGCGGCCCTGCGCCGCGTTCGTTGTAGGCGATCCGCACGCCCGCGCTCTGCGCGAAAAGGGTCGGATGAGGAGAGGGAGCCGTCAGGGACTTGAAGGTGATCCGCTGGACGCCTTCCTCGGGCGTCCTCTCGCCGGGAGCGCCGGCGGACTCGGGAGCGCGGTCGCGTTCGGACCCCCTGGCGACCGAGGCCACCTTTGCATCGAGATCGCTCCTCCGACGGCTCGCTCCGACCCGACGCAGGCCCGCGCCGAGCGGGGACAGGAGCACGCCCGCCACGACGATCAGCGCCGCGAGGCCGCTCAAGAGCGACTCGTTCTCGCTGATCCACGATCCTGCCATCGCAAGGAACGACATTCGCGCGAAAGTGTAACTGATTCCCCGGCTCGGCGTGAAGAGCGCGTTATGCTCGGGAAAACGGACCTCGACGTCCTCCCGCCATCTCCAGCGATGGCACCGCGCCCCAGGCAGACCCGGCAGACGACCGGGCTCTTCGGATCGGGCCGATCACGATGCCTCAGGAGATGCGCCATGGACGACCCCGGCAACCTCGACGTCGTCCTCTACGGAGCCACGGGCTATACCGGCCGGCTCGTCGCCGAGTTCATGACGACCCGCTACGGCGAGGACGGAGACGTCCGATGGGCGATGGCCGGGCGGAGCCGGGAGAAGCTCGAGTCGGTGCGCGACGAGATCGGGGCGCCGGCGGAGACGCCGCTGATCGTGGCGGATGCGAAGGACCCGGGCGCCCTCGAGGCCATGGTCGGGTCGACGAAGGTCGTCTGTACGACGGTCGGGCCCTATCAGCTCTACGGCGAGCCGCTCGTCGCCGCCTGCGTCGAGGCGGGGACCGGCTATGTCGACCTCTGCGGTGAGCCCCCCTGGATGGCCGAGATGATCGGGCGATACCAGGCGAAGGCGAAGGAGACCGGCAGCCGGATCGTCTTCTCCTGCGGCTTCGATTCGATCCCCTTCGACCTCGGCGTCTTCTTCCTGCAGGAGCGGGCGAAGGCAGAGCTCGGCGGGCCCGTCTCTCGGGTGAAGGGCCGGGTCCGCGCCATGGAAGGCGGGTTCTCGGGCGGCACGGCTGCCAGCCTGGCGGCGACGATGGCCGCCTCACGCGAGGATCCGAACGTTCGCGCGGTGATGCAGGATCCCTTCGCGCTGACGCCCGGCTTCGACGGCCCGACCCAGCCCGACGGCATGCAGCCGATGGAGGATCCCGCCGTTGGTGGCTGGGTCGCTCCCTTCATCATGGCCCCGATCAACACACGCAACATCCACCGCTCGAACCTCCTGATGGGTCATCCGTACGGCCGGGACTTCGTCTACGACGAGATGATGGTGACCGGGCCGGGAGAGAGAGGGGAGCAAGCGGCGAAGGCCCTGGCCACCGCGAGCCCGCTGGCGGGCGACACGCCGAAGCCCGGAGAAGGGCCGACGAAGGAGGAGCGCGAAGCGGGTCGCTACGACGTCCTCTTCATCGGCCAGGCCGAAGACGGCCGCGAGGTCCGCGTCCATGTGAAGGGCGATCTCGATCCCGGCTATGGCTCGACCTCGAAGATGGTGGCCGAGAGCGCCGTCTGTCTGGCGAAGGGCGAGGGCGTGAGCGAGGGCGGCCTCTACACGCCGGCGGCGGCCTTCGGCGGCGCGTTGATCGAGCGTCTACGGGAGAACGCGGGGCTCGTCTTCGAGCAGGAGTGAGTCCTCGCAACACAGGGCCCGGAAGGAGGCCGAGGGGGCAAGGCTCACTCCCGCGTCGAGGCGACGATCGATCGGATGGCCTCGATCACGCGTTCGGGTGCGTCCCGCTGAATGAAATGACCGCAGCTCTCGCAGATTTCCTGCTCGCCGCGAGGGGAGAGCTGCGAGAGCGCGGCCTGCGTCTCGGCCCAGACCCGGCGGAGGTTCGGCATGCTCGCGGGGCGCTGCGTCGCGGTCAGGACATGCAGGGGGACGGCCGGGAAGGGACCTGCCGCCCTGATCTGTTCCTCGGTCCGCGCGGCGCCCGCGAGCTCTGCCCGCGCGCCCGGCGGCAATAGGATCCGGGAGAGCCAGGGCAGCGTACAGCGCTCCACCCGCTCGGCCAGACAGCGCTGCGAGAAGTCGACGGAGCGCGCGTCCACGAGCACGACGCCCGCGACCTCCTCGGGATGCAGGCGCGCGTAGAGCTCGACGAACTGGCCTCCCAGCGAGTGACCGACCAGCAGATAGGGCGGCGGAAGATCGAGCTCTCGCAGCAGCGCCCTGAGCTCCGACACGATCGTCGCGCCGTCACGCTCGCTGGAGCCCTCTCTACTGCGGCCATATCCGGCACGGTCATAGGCGACGACCCGCGTGAAGCCCGCCACAGGCGCGAAGACGGACTCCCAGACCTCCTTCGAGTTGCCGAGACCCGACTCGAACACCACGACCGGCTTTCCCTCGCCCAGCACCGCGACCGAACGCCGATCCGCATCGGAGCCGATCGTCGTAGCGCCAGGCAGCGAGGTGCATCCAATGCCCACCGCGAAGAGCAACGCGGGAAGCAGCACGGACAGGAGCGCTCGCGACGGACTCGACAGAAAGACGGAGCAACGCCCTCCACCTCGGGAGCTCTCGCACGTCGTCGTCCTCATGGTGATCGTCGCTCCCGGGGGCAAGGACCCGAACCGGCGCCGCCCGCATACTCCATCTGCAACGCCACGAGATCACCCGTCGCCTTGCCATGACGATCGGCCACTCCCGCCAGCGCCGCATCCAACGTCTCGACCGCCTGCCGACCGGCCAGCAGTCCGGCCTTGCCCAGTACCCACACGCCATCAC
>CAYXLY010000372.1:0-4976 GCA_964466005.1 uncultured Spirochaetaceae bacterium
CAGGGAAGAGGCTCCTCGCGGGTCTCGACGAGGGCTTGGAGATGCCGTTTTCGGTCTGGGACTACGTGAATCCCCTCGACGTCGAGGCGTTGGCGCACGCCTTCCGCTCGCAGACGCCGACCCGCTTCTGCTGCATGGAGTCGTTCCTGCGACCCGAGTTCGCGCAGGAGGTGTCGGCCAGCTACCCGACCTACGCCGAGGCCCAGAAGAGCGGCCGCGAGTTCAAGTGGGTGAACGAGCGCGTGAAGGTCCAGATCACCGACACGAAGCGGATGCCCGAGCCGGTGCAGACGCTGAGCCGGATCGTGGCCGATCCGGAGCTGATGAGCGTCGTCGAGGAGATCACGGGCATCGAGCCGCTCGTGGCCGACCCGGAGCTGGCGGGGGCAGGCATGCACATCATGGGGCGAGGCGGCAGCCTCGGAGTCCATACCGACTTCACCATGCTCGAGCAGGGTCTCCACCGGAGGCTGAACATTCTCATCTACCTGAATCCAGTCTGGCGGGAGGAGTGGGACGGCTGCTTCGAGGTCTGGGATCCGCCGGTCAAGAAGCGCCTCCAGCGATTCCTGCCGGAGTTCAATCGTTGTGTCCTCTTCAACACCACCCACGAGAGCTTTCATGCCGTGAGCGCGATCCGCTGTCCACAGGACCTGAACCGGATCTCCTTCGCTGCCTACTACTACACCGAGCAGCCGCCCGAGCACTGGAATGGGGTCGCCCACAATACGGTCTACAAGGCGCGGCCGGAAGAGTGGTTCAAGGGCTATGTCCAGATGCCCTTCGAGGCGATGCGCAAGCCGGTCGAGAAGCGTCTTCGAAAGGCCTATTACAAGATGCGGGGCTGGGAGTGGGGCGACGGCGCCTCCGGGCAGGAGCAGCCCTGATCCGAGCGACTCTCTCGTGCGGCCCCCCGGTCGGAGGCTCGTGCGGATGAGACCCCGAGCGGGCCTGCCCCGAGCCGGACGGGTTCGTCCCGACTTCCGAACGACGAGGAGATCGATTCCCTGGCGCTTCGATACGTTCCCTACGAGCCCGAGCATGTCGACGCGGTCGCCGCGTTCAACCGCCGCATGGAGGCCGCCGGCGTCCATTGGCGATGGCCGGAGACGCCCGTCGACCATTGGGTGCCGAAGGACGAAGCCCGGTCCCAGCGCACCTGGCGCGAGCATCATGTCCTGCTCGAGGAGGATGGAACCGTCCGCGGCGCTTGTGCGATCAAGCCCCACGACTGGTGGATCGACGGCGAGACGATCCAGGTCACCGATTGGCACGGGCCCATCACCGAGGGTGTGATCGACCGCAAGTTCATGGCCGTCGGGCTCCGCATGATCCGAGAGATGCAGAAGCGAGCCCCGCTCCTCTACAGCTGGGGGCACGGGGGCCTCGAGACGCCCATGCTGAAGATGCTCGAGTCGATGGGCTTCCTGATGTACGGAACGCCCTTCTGCCTGCGCGTCCTGCGACCGGCGCGCTTCCTGCGGCACAACGCCTATCTGCGGACCTCTCCGCTCCGGAGGCTCGCGCAGGACGGGCTCGCCTTCTCGGGGCTGGGCTGGATCGGCGTCAAGTCGATGGACCTCTGGAAGCGGGCCCGCAGGAGCGTCCCGCGTGGGCTCCGGGTCGAGGAGTTCGCGCGCTTCGACGCCTGGGCCGACGAGCTCTGGGAGCGGGTTCGTTCGCGCTACTCGGCGATCGCCTACCGGGATGCCGCCACGATGAACGACCTCGTTCCGAAGGGGGGCTGGCCCAAGGGGATCCGACTGCGCGTGCTCGATGGCGACCGGCTTCTTGGCTGGGCCGTCGTCCTCGACACCCGGATGAAGAACGACGTCCGTTTCGGGGACCTGCGTGTGGGCTCCATCATCGACTGCCTGGCCGCGCCCGAAGACGCCGAGGCCGTGGTCGCGGGAGCGGATGCCTATCTGGCCGGGCGCGGCGTCGACTGCATCATGTCGAACCAGGCCCATCCGCGCTGGCGTGAGGCCTTCTCGCGCAACGGCTATCTGCTGCTGGAGGAGCGCCGCTTCCTGGCCGCGTCGCCGGCTCTCGAGAAGACGCTGAGTCCCTTCGAAGAGAAGCGGATGGGGCTCCACATGACCAACATGGATGGCCACGGGCCGATGCGGATGTGAGGCCGTCGGCGGCCTCGCGGACTCAGCCGTCTGCGCCCTTGTACTCGATCAGCCGGTTGCGGCCCCCGTGGAAGGCCCGGTTCCAGAGGTAGCGAGCGAACCCCTCCAGCTCGGCGAACTTTCCGATGCTGCAGGCCATCGCGTAGAGCAGGGCGTGGCGACGGGAGCGGTCCCGTGCGCGCTCGTTGCCGTAGATCCGGGCTCCCAGGACGCCTGGCGCGGAGAGAGCGAGCAGGCTCCAGGCCCCGACGAGCGGTGCCAGCAGAGCGACCGCCGCGATCGGACCGAGCGACCAGACGAGGATCGAGCGGACCCGCCGGGTCGCCGCCGGCCCCGCCGCGCGTCCGTGTCGGAAGAGCAGCTCCAGCGCGGCGTGGCCCGCGCGCGCGCTGCGCCGCCACCACTGCGAGAAACGGGTCAACGCCGCGTCGTGTCGCGTCATCTCGACGGGCAGGCGATGGATCTCGTAGCCCTCCTTGCGCAGGCGGAGACAGAGCTCGGGCTCCTCGCCTGCGACCAGGCTGTCCGAGAAGCCGCCGACCCGCTCGAAGGCCTCGACCCGCATCATGGAGTCGCCGCCGCAGCTCGTGGCCGGCCCGACCGGCGTATCCCACTCGAGGTCCGCGAGGCGGTTGTAGACGGTCGAGTCGGGCTCGACCTCGCGTCGTCGGCCACAGACGACGGCGACCCCGGGATGACTGCGAAGATGCTCGAGGCCGGCCTCGAGCCAGCCCGGCACGACCTGACAGTCCCCGTCGACGAACTGCACGAACTCGATCCCGGGATGCTCCCCGACCAGCCGGGCCATGCCCGCGTTGCGCGCCCGGGCTGCGCTCAGCCCGGGGCCCGGATCGAGCACGACCACCTGATCGACCCGGTCCGAGGCCCACGCGACGCTGTCGTCGCTCGATGCGCTGTCGACGTAGACCAGCCGGTCGAGATGCGCCTCGAGCGACCCGATGCATCGGCGCAGGCGCGCCCCCTCGTTGCGTCCGATGACGACGATGCCGAGCGCGCTATCCATGCGTTCCATCCACCTCGACCCCCTGTCTATCCATCCGAGCAGCCCCCTTCCCCCGCGCCTCCGTCGCGCGAGGCCATGAGGACGCGGCGCGCGGTGAAGATCGTGCAGGGGATCAGGTAGACGAGCGAGAGGGCCAGCACGAGGAGCGGCTCCGGGACGGCGAGAGCGGGCAGCAGGCGCGGGCCGAGACCGATGGCGCAGGCGGCGAGGGCGGTGACTGCCGTGTAGAGGAGATCGAGGGGCAGGATGCGGATTCCGAGTCGGGCGAGGAAATGACAGAGCGCCAGATACCCCGCCCCGGATCCGAGACCGAGGCCGACCAGCAGGCCCGGGAGATCACCGAGCGCGAAGCCGGCCAGCGCACCGCCGAGCGTACCCAGGGTCCGGAGACCCTCGCTGGTGGCCCAGGCGCGGGAGTGACCGAGGACCAGCAGGGCCCGACCGCTGGTGTCCTGGAGAAAGCCGAGCCAGAGTCCGATCGCCGCCAGCTGAGCGATCCAGGCGGCATCGTGGTAGCGCGCGTCGTAGAGGAAGGTGAAGAAGGCCGGCGCCACGGCCACGCAGGAGACGACGAGAAGGCTGCCGGCGGCCAGCAGCAGACGACGACTCGTGCGCAGCGCTCCGTCGAGCGCGCTGGCCTCCTGACGATGGACCTCGGCGAGTGCCGGCATGAGGACGCGCTGGATCCCGATGGCCGCCAGCGGCCGGATGATGTTCGGGGCGAGCACGCCGATGCTGTAGACGCCCACGATCTCGAGCGGGAGCAGACGGCCGATCAGCGCGACGTCGAGTCGGATCGCCACGAAGCCCAGGAAGGTGCTGACCAGGATCCACTTGCCGAAGCGGAGGATCTCGCGGGCCGAGTCGGGATCCCACTGGAGCCGGCAGCGATCGCCCGGCAGCACGGTATGGCTCAGCGCCACCCGCACGACGTTGCCCGCGATCACGCCGATCACGAGGGCCCAGACCGACTGCAGGGCGGCCGCGAACGCGATCGTCGTGACTGCCGCAAAGAGCCGGGCGCCGACCTGGATGGCCATCGGACGCTCGAGCTGGAGCGCCCGGGCGGTCGTGGCCCAGTGGATCGACTGAAGGCCCAGCAGGAGCGGACCGAGGCTCGCGGCCAGCATCAGCCAGGTCAGGCGCGGCTCCTCGTAGAAGAGGGCGAGCGGGTAGGCCACGCAGAGACCGAGAACGAAGAGCAGCAGCCCCCGCAGCACCTGGAGCGTCCACGCGGTCTGAACGAAGCGCGGCTCGTCGCCTCCGGGACTGCGGATCACCGCTGGCTGAATGCCGATGCTGGAGATCTGCTGCAGCCCGTCGCAGACGAAGTTCACGATCGCCATCAGTCCGAAGGCCTCGGGAACGAGGATACGGGTCAGGACCAGGTTGCTTCCGAGCTGGATCGTGTTGATCGCCAGCTGCCCTCCCATGCTCACGACCGCTCCCCGGCGCACGCGACGGCCGAGGCTCGTCGCCGGGGCCGTGCTTGCGCTGGGAGGCGTCGTCACGGTCTGTGCCGCAGCCGGGGCCTGGACGGATCGATCGGGCAAGGGCTATTCGCTTCCTGATGGGAGACCGGTGGAGAGATCAGAGTAGGGATCGGAGGAGAGGGGTCCCGCTGCCGTGCAGCTCATCTTCGAGGCCTCATGCGGGACCCGAGGACCCCGAGCCGACGGGGTCCGCCTCGAGCCGGTCGACGATGGCTTCCCAGAGCGCCGTCACCCGACAGGCCGAGGCTGCATCCGGGCGCAGGGGCTGCTCGCCGCGCATGGCCGCGAGGATGAAGGGCTCCAGCCGGTCCGCCTCGCGCGCCA
>CAYXLY010000373.1:0-4973 GCA_964466005.1 uncultured Spirochaetaceae bacterium
TTTGCCAACGAGAACGTGAAGATCGTCGCCACCGACAACGGGGACGACGCCATCGCGAAGGCTCGCGAGGTGATCCCGGACGTCGTGCTGGCCGACGTCGTGATGCCCGGTCGGAGCGGCTACGAGGTCTGCGAAGAGATCAAGCAGGATGCCCGCCTCGCGCATGTTCCCGTCCTCCTTCTGACGGGGACCTTCGAGGCCTTCGACGAGGGTCGCGCCCGCCAGGCCGGCGCCGACGGTCAGATCACGAAGCCCTTCGAGGCCCAGGCCCTCGTGGAGCGGGTCAACGAGTTCATGAACCGCCCCGCTCCCGCTCCCACTCCCACCGCAGAGCCCCCGCTCTCCGCCCAGGCTGCCGAGGAGGACGATTTCTTCGACCCCAACGTGACGACGCTGTCGCCGCTCGACGCCCCTCCCGTTCTCGACGGCGAGCCGGGACGGACGGCGCAGGGCGGGCTGCCTTCGAGCTCCCCCCAGCCTGGAGACCCGTCGATCTCGGGTCTCTTCGGGGCCCCCGGCGAGGGCGCGATCGACGATGATCTCGAGCTCGGGAGCGGAGGACTCGCTCTGGGACAGGCCGTATCCCCGTCCGGGACCCAGTCCGGGACCGGCGCCTCCGACCCCGACCGCGACCGCACGGACCCGATGGACGCGAACGAGTCGACCCGATGGACCTCACTGGAGCGTGCGCCGGAGGCCTCGCCGCAGCCGCAGCCTCAGCAAGAGGAGCTCGACGACTTCGCAGACGAGCTGGCGCTCGACGAGCCGCTCGGCCTCGACGAGTCGTTCTCCGTCTCGACGGATGATCTCGATGCAGCCCTCGAGTCCGACGCCGAGGACGAGGCTCCGATCCTCGTTGGCCCGCTCGACGAGAGCGTGGTGCCGGAGGGGCTGCCCGCTGCCACGATGGAGCCCACCCCTCGCGAGACCTCCCCGACAGCGGCCGCGACAGCCGCGAGGTCCGATGAGGCGGGCGGTCCCGTCCATCGAGAGACGCCGCATGTGAACAGGACGCCCCCTGCGACGCCCCCTGTCGATCCTTTCGATCCAGTCGCTCCGGAGGCCGTGCCGGAGGCGACGCCTCTTCCGATCGCGAGGGAGGCACACACCGGAATGTCCGCCGGGCAGCGCGCGGAGCACGAGCCGGCGGAGCTGGCGGAGCCCACCCCGCCCATGGATTTCGGACCCGCCAGCCTCGGCTCGACGAGCCTCGATTTCGGCTTCGACGTGTCCGAGCAGGTCTCGGCCGATTCCCTCCCGGACCCGCTCGAAGACTCCCTCTCTGCGGGAGCAGGGCTCGTCCCCCCGCAGATCGACGACCCCGCGTCGGAAGAGCCCTGGGATGCCGAGCCGGACACGGCTCACCGACCGGATCGCGGCGCGGAGAGCACGGGAGTGCCGGCGCCCGAGCGGCACGGAGCGGATCCGGAGATCCCCGCACCCGCGCTCTCTGCTCGTTCGGCTCTTCCGGAGGCGACTCACCCGGAGGCTGCTGGCTCGGAGGACTTCCTCGTCGGCTACGACGTCTCGTCGAGTGACCTGGCGGCAGCGCCCGTCGAGGCCCGACCGGTGGCCTCGAGCCCGACGGGGGTCGAGTTCTCGGATCCGATCCCCGCCTCCGCCACCGCCCTCGTGCCGCCGGCGCTTCCTCCGCAGCACGCGGGCGCCGAGTCGCTGCCCGGGATCCGACCGGGCGGATCGGCAGAGGAGCCCTCGCGCCCCGGCTCCGATCTCTTCGCCTCGGAGGATCTGAATCGGGAGGAGGCCCAGACAGAGGAGTCCGTGCGGGCGGAGCAGAGCCCGAGCGTGCTTCGCGACGAGCAGATCGGGGTCGAGGAGGCAGAGGCTCTTGCGGCTGCACCGTCGACGGGGACGCCGGAAGACGTCCGCCCTGCGGAATCCGAATCGTTCACGGACGCCGGACTGCGACGGGACCGGGCCATCGCCGACCTCTCTCCCCTGATGGAGCAGCGCGTCCAGGAGACTCTCGAGAAGGTGGCGTGGGAGGCGTTCTCCGACCTCTCGGAGTCGATCGTGAAGCAGGTCATGGGACGCGTGGAGCAGATCGCCTGGGAGGTGATTCCCCAGATGGCGGAGACCCTGGTCCGGGAGGAGATCCGCAAGATGAAGGGTGAGGAGGACTGATCCACTCCCCCTGGACGGCTCCGAGCGCTTCGAGGCGCGCTCCTCTGCGATAGACTCGGAGCTTTTCCGAGTCCGCCCGGAGTCGCCCCGATGCCCACACCCGCGATGCCCTCGCCGATGCTCTGGCAGCCTCTGCTCGAACGGGCGCTCGAAGAGGATGTCGGACCGGGAGATCTGACCAGCGAGCTGGTGGTCGCCGCCGAACGCACGGGCCAGGCGATCGTCGAGGCCCGAGAGACCCTGGTCGTCTGCGGGCTGCCCCTGGTCGAGGCCGTCTTCCACCGCGTCGACCCCTCCCTCGAGATCCGACGCGAGCCCGGAGCGGCCGACGGCCTGCAGGCGAAGGCCGATCAGCCCCTGCTGCGCGTGCGCGGTCGCTACCGCAGCATCCTGACCGCGGAGCGCACGGCGCTGAACTTCCTGGGGCGGCTCTGCGGCGTCGCGACCCAGACCCGTCGGCTCGTGGATCAGGTGGCAGACCTGAAGGTCGACCTCGTCGATACCCGCAAGACGACGCCCGGCTGGCGCGCGCTCGAGAAGTACGCCGTCGCGGTCGGGGGCGGCGTCAATCATCGCACCGGCCTCTACGACGGGGTGCTGGTCAAGGACAATCACATCGCGGCGGCGGGCGGCCTGGACGCCGCGATCGAGGCCGTCCTCGGTCGGGCGCCAGCGGGCATTCCCGTGCAGATCGAGGTGGAGTCGGAGGAGATGGCGGCGCGCGCCGTCGAGCTCGGCTGCGACTTCCTGCTGCTCGACAACCTCCCGCCTGCCGCGATTCGTCGGATCGTCGAGCGATTCGCACCCGACGTGCTGCTCGAGGCCTCGGGCGGGATCGGCCCGCAGAACCTGCGCGAGTACGCCGAGACGGGCGTGGCTCGCATCTCGATGGGCGCCCTCACCCACTCCGTGCGCTGCGCGGACGTGGCGCTCGAGGTCGCACTGCTACCGAAGGTCGAGGAGGCCTCTTCATGACCCGCTCCTCCGAGGGCGCCACACGCGTCCTCGCCGCGCTCCGGGCTCATCCGGACGCGGCTCTCTCGGGCGAGGCCCTCTCGAGCCAGCTCGGCGTCTCCCGCGCGCAGATCTGGAAGCATGTCGGCGCGCTCCGCAAGCGCGGCTACGAGATCGAGGGAGAGCCCGGCGGCGGCTACCGGCTGCGCAGCCGGCCCGACCGCCTCTATCCCGAGGAGATCCAGGAGGGGCTCCAGACCGCCTGGGTGGGCCGCGAGATCCTGCATCTCGAGCAGACAGACTCGACCAATCGCATCGCCTTCGACCTCGGGCGCGATGGAGCCCCCGCCGGCGCGGCCGTCGTGGCCGAGAGCCAGACGGCCGGCCGGGGGCGACTGGGACGCCCCTTCTTCTCCCCGCCCGCGCTCAATCTATACGTCTCGTTGCTGCTGCGACCGACCGGCACGATCGCCGAGGCCCCCACGCTCATCCTGGCGGCGGCCGTGGCCGTGGCCGAGAGCGTCGCCGCGTGGCTGGGCGACGAGACGGCCGTCGAGATCAAGTGGCCCAACGACGTACTGATCCGCGGGCGCAAGACCTCCGGCATCCTGATGGAGAGCAGCGCCGAGGGCGCCCGACTCGCCTTCGCCGTGCTGGGCATCGGCGTGAACCTGAACGTCGACCGCAGCCTCTTCCCCGACGAGTTCCGAGCGCTCGCCACGAGCCTGGCCAGCGAGCTCGGCCATCCCGTCGACCGCGTCGGGTTCACCCGGGATCTCTTCCGCCGGCTCGAGACGCATCTCGACCGACACGAGCGAGGCGGCTTCGAGGCGCTGCGACCGCGCTTCGAGTCCTTCTTCCGGATGCGGGGCGAGCCGGTCGGCATCGAAGAGGTCGGTGGACGGCGCATCGACGGCCTGGCCCACGGCATCGCTCCCGACGGAGCGCTGGAGGTCGAGTGCACGGCCGGGACCCGGGCGGGCGAGGTCCTCCGCGTGATGGCGGGGGACGTGACCCTGGCGAAACGGGCCCCGGGCGAGCGATGATCCCTCCCGGGCGGCCGAAGCCGAGAGGACCTCGTCGGTGACGCCGGGACTCGAAGGAGCAGAGCCTTGACGGAGCCCGTTCTCCTCGTCATCGACGTCGGCAATACGAACGTCTCCCTCGGCGTCTTCGACTACGAGTCGGGCAAGGGCCGACTCACACAGCATTGGCGTCTCTCGACCCACCGCGAGCAGACCTCGGACGAGGTGGTGATCTCGTTGTCCACCCTCTTCCAGAGCGAAGGACGCGAGACGGACGAGATCACGGACGTCATCCTCTCCAGCGTCGTCCCCCCGGTGGTCCCCATCTGGGAGAGGGTCTCGAGCAAGCTCTTCGGACAGCCGCCCCAGATCGTCGGCCCCGGAATGCGCACCGGCATGCCGGTTCGATACGAGAACCCACACGAGGTCGGCGCCGACCGGATCGTCAACGCCGTCGCCGCCTTCGATCTCCATGGGGGCCCCGTCATCGCCGTCGACTTCGGAACGGCCACGACCTTCGACTGCATCTCGGAGCGCGGCGAGTACCTGGGCGGCGTGATCTTTCCCGGAATCCACATTTCGATGGAGGCGCTCTTCGAACGCGCCTCGAAGCTCCACCGGGTCGAGATCGCCCGGCCCAAGTCCGTCATCGGTCGCACGACGACCGGCGCGCTCCAGAGCGGTCTTCTCTACGGCTATGCCGGCATGGTCGACTCCATGATCGCCCGCATCCGGGGGGAGCTCGGCGAAGGCGCCCGGGTCGTCGCGACGGGTGGCCTGGCGCGACGGATCGCGACCGAGAGCGCAGCCATCGACGAGGTCGCGCCCTTCCTCACACTCGACGGCCTC
>CAYXLY010000374.1:0-4949 GCA_964466005.1 uncultured Spirochaetaceae bacterium
GTCAGCGTCACCTCCTTCTGCTCTCCGATGTCGAGCTGGCCGATCGCCTGCTCGAGCTCCGGAAGGATCTGCGACGCCCCCTGGCGGTACTGGAGCGGGTCGCCGCCGACGTTGGAGTCGGCGATCTCGCCGCTCTCGAGCTTCACGGTATATTCGATCGAAACGAGCTGGCCATCCTGGATCATGGGAGGTGCCTCCTGACTCCGCCGGGCATCGAGCGCGGAAGGGTGGTGGGATGGGGTTGGATCGAGGTGCGGACCTCGGACGCCCGCCGCATTGGAAGACGTCGTCTCGCCATCTCGTTCGCGTCGTTCTCGAGAGCGTCGCACACGGCGGACCGGTGCGGACCCACGCCGGGCTCGGGAAGAGCGCCGATCGGAAGAGGTCGAGCGAGCGACCGGAACGAGACCACGCCGCGAGCATAGCTTCGGGAATCCGGAATGCTGCCGCGCGGGGAGAGCGCGCAGCGCGCGGAGGTCGGAATGAGTCGAGACTATCGGGTCGTCCAGTGGGGCACCGGCAACGTCGGTCGCGAGCCGCTTCGCGGGATCCTCCTCCATCCACGACTCGAGCTCGCCGGCTGTCACGTGTTCTCGGCGGAGAAGGAGGGGATCGACGCGGGGCGGCTCTGCGGACGGGCTGAGGTCGGCGTCCCGGCGACCTCCGATCTGGCGGTCATCCTCGAGCTCGAGGCGGACTGTGTCGCCTACATGCCTCGCCTCGGCCATCTGGAGGAGGTCTGCGCCCTGCTCCGCTCGGGGAAGAACGTGATCTGCACTCCCTTCCTCTTCCATCCCGAGGCGCAGCCCGAGGCGGAGCGCAACGCACTCCGGGCGGCCTGTGAGGAGGGGGGCAGCTCGGTTCACGGAACGGGTATCCACCCCGGCTTCGTGGGCATGATCCTGCCGCTGGTCCTCTCCGGCATGTCGCGCTCGATCCGCCATCTGCGCATCACGGAGAAGGCCGATTGGACCCACTACGGGAGTCCGCGCATCACCTTCGACAACATGCGCTTCGGCCATCCGCCGGAGGCGGCCAGCCTCGACGCGAACGCCTTCGCCCGCTTCAACGCGAAGCTCTTCGAGGACCAGATCCACCTCTTGGCCGAGGCGCTCGGCGACGCGCCCGTCGAGGTGAGCGTCGAGCAGGATCTCGTCGTCGCCTCGACCGGCTACGAGGTCCGCGCCGGGCGCGTCGAGGCCGGCACGGTGAACGGACAGCGCTATCGCTGGCGCGGCCGAAGCGGAGACCGGGTCGTGATCGAGATCGACGCCCTCTGGACCCTGGGCGGCCCCCATCCCGAGAGCTGGCCGAAGCCCCGTGAGGGCTGGACCGTGACGCTCGAGGGCGATCCGTCCTTCCAGACCCACTTCGTCTCGCTCGCGAGCTTCGAGAGGCGCGACGCGACGATCGAAGACCACGTCCATGCGGCCGACATCGCGACCGCCATGCAGGCGATCAATGCGATCCCCGCGCTCTGCGAGGCCCCGACCGGGCTCCGGGCCGCCCATGAGCTCGGGCTCGTGCACGCCGGAATCGGCCTCCGGGCCGACTGAGGGCCTGACCCGACCTTCTGCTCGCCTCGCGACCGTCTCCGATCCCGCCCCTTCCGCACGCCCCCAACCCTCCTCGCGCCTCTGCTCTCGCCGCTCCCCGCGCCTCGCCTCCCGGCGCGGCGGCTGTGTGACGACGCGACTTCAGCTCGGCTCCCGCTCGGCCACGTCGGCTATCCGCCCTTCCCGACCCACGAGGTCGTCCCCCAGGGCCAGCCAAGCTGGTCATGAGAGTGAGCCACGCCTCCCCTGCCCTGGTCGATCGTCCCCTCCAAGAGAAATGGGGTGAAATTAACACGACTTATCGAGGGGGTCGGGAATCAATTTCCCTGCGATTTCCGGCTCGCGGGCGCCACGTCATGGAGAGGCCGGGTGGATGTACCGGTCGCGGCCCCGCTGTCCTCGCGTCGAACGAGTGCGAGGACGGTGGCCAGGAACGCGACTCCAGACGCGACTCCAGAGGCAGCGCGCCGCCACGGGCCGGCGGGACGAGCGAGACGCAGAGCGAGACGAGATGCACCAGAGCAAGAGGGGTGATTCCATGATGCAACAGGCTCGACGACTCGGACTCGGATCGAGCGGACTCCTGGCAGGGCTGATCGCAGCGCTGCTCACGATTTCTTCTTCAGCCGCCTGGGCGACGACGGCGGCGCCGATGAGGGCCAGCTTCGATTTCGTCTCCAGCGGCGGACAATTCACCATTTCCGACGAGCTTCGTTTCGGGAACGGGCTCACGATCTCCGCGACCAGCCGGAGCCGGGGAGGCGACACGAAGCTCGTCGGCTCCACGATCCTGCTCGACCCGATCCGGCTGACCGGCACGGTCGAGGACATGGGGAGCGGGATCTCGCGGATCGGCATCGAGGCCGGTCAGGAGCTGTCACTCCAGATCTTCAAGAGCGCAGCGAACGGCGGAGTCCGCCTCGCGACGGCCACCTACGATCCCGGTGAGTTCATCGTGATCGGCGCATCGGGGATCCTCTCGGGACCGATCGAGTCGAGCGTGACCGATCTCGTCCTGACCGAGGCCGGTATGGGCTACTCGTCGATCCTCGACACGCTCTTCCAGACGATGCTTCCCATCGACTTCAACGTGACGCTGTCGGCAGCGGGCCAGGACATCGCCGAGCGCATCGGGTCGGGCGCGCTCGTTGCGGGCTCCGTCGCGGGCTCGGTGGCGATCGTGCCCGAGCCCTCGACGGCGCTGCTGCTCGGGCTGGGTCTGATCGGACTCTCCTCCCGAAGCTCCCGAAGATAGGCCGGGAAGGGGGCGCGAGGGCGTTCGCCCTGCGCCCCCGGGCGGTGCTCTCGGGCGCTCTCGGCTGCGCCCGACCGGGAGGCCTCAGGCAGGACTGCCGGATCGAGATGGGTCGTTCCGTCAGACCGCAGGCGACGACGGAGCAGTCGGGGCCCTTCACGGTCCGACTGGCGATCCGACCGGCCGATCGGCGATCCGACTCACGCGCAGAGCGATCGGGCGGCTCAGGGAGCCTTCAGGATCGCCGTACAGAAGCGGCGCGAGTCGGAGAACGAGCTTCCGGATCGGATCGAGCGCTCCATGCAGGTCGCCATGTCGACGCGGACCGCTGCGTCGGGCTCGAGGGCAGACTCTTCGGTCCCGCCTCCGGTCGCCACATGCTGGCCCTCGTCGGTGACACTCACCCAGACCTCTTCGGCGCCGGCGGCGGCCTCGTCGTCCGCCGTTTCCGCCGCAGGGGCCGCTCCGCGCGAGGCTCCCTCTGGATCTCCGGGCGTCGCGGTCGCCGACGCCCGGGCGCGCGCGGCGGCCTCACGCTCGAGCAGCATCGCTCGGGTCGCGCCGAGATCCTCGTTGCCCAGACGCAGGGGCTCTGCGCGAGCCGTCTCGAAGGCCTTGACACCGGCCGGTGTCTCTCCTCGAATCGCCTCGTCCCCCTTCGCGGCCTTCTTCTCGGCCTTCGTCGAGCTCGCCTCCACCCGGCAGACGGAGGCCCCGTCCGGGCAGTCGGACGTCAGCAGGGACTGGGCTGCCGCCGGTGAAAAAGCGAGCGGCACGGAGGCCGCCACGACTCCCAGGGCGGGAGCGGACAGGATCGAGAGGGCTGCCGAGGAGAAGCGGGAGCGGGGGGGGCGGTGGCGCATGATCGGTCCTCTGGTCTGTCGACGCGCCCGGCGAGGCCAGCTGGCGGCGAAGCCGGGGGCGTCGGAGTCGATCCTCCCCCGGCCCGGGAAATCGCCCCGCGCCGGGAGAGGCTTGTCCGGAGCAAAGCCTCTCGCGACCTCCGGCGCGACCCCCTCTGCGAGCCAGCCCTGCGGGCATCGACCCCGCGGGCTCGAGTCCCCTAGCGCGACGCGGATCGGCGCGGGGGCGAGGACGGCGGAGTCGCGAAGTCGGGATTGCGCCAGCCGGGAGGCGCCTGCAGCGCTTCCGGCGGCTCGAGTCGGGAGACGTAGTCGAGGATCGCATGGATCTCGTGCTCCTCGAAGCTCCGGATCTGCTCGACCATCTGTGGGTTGGCGTTGCGCCGGCGGCCCTCCCGGATCAGCTCGAACTGGGTCACGAGATAGTCGTAGTGCTGTGCCTGGATCCGAGGGGTCGCGGTCTTCTCGACGCCTTCGCCCTTCTCTCCGTGACAGCTGGCGCAATGCTGGGCATAGAGGCGGGCACCGAGCGCGAGCGCCTCGCCCGGCCCCTTGCCGTTCTCCACGCTGATCTCGAGCGTGTCGATGTAGCCGGCCACGTCCGCGACGGCCTGCGGCCCGCCGATCTCCTCGACCGACGCGTAGGGGATCATCAGCCGGTTCTCCCGGTTCCCCGCCCGGATGTCGGCCAGCTGCTTGATGATCACCTTCCGGTGTTGGCCGGCCAGCTGAGGCACGACCCCGCTCGAGAGTCCCCAGCCTTCGGGCGTATGACAGCGCGCGCACTCGCGATAGATGCGCAGTCCGTTCGCGAGATCGGGCTCCAGCCCGAGCGCTCGCTCGAACTCGACCCCGGCCGTCTTCGCGGCCTCCGCCTGCGCTGCGGCGGCCCGTTCTTCGGGCGTGATCCTCGCCCGGGTCACCTCGGTCGACTCTCTAGACAGGCCGAGCAGGTCGAAGCAGAAGTCGAGGCTGCGATTCGCGCGCGTCCCATGCCCGGCGCGCTCGAGCCGCGTGGCCCATCGCAGCCGGTCCTGGCAGGCATAGAGCGCATGCTCGGGCACGTAGTTGGGGTTCTCCTTCAAGCCGCGCATCAGGCGCGCCACGGATCGCTGGAACTCGTCGTCGGGCGCAGCGATCGCGTCTCCGCCGGAATGAGCGAGCCCCCCGAGAATCCCCCCCATCAGGAGCCACACCAGCCCGCCCCGCCGTCCCCCCGACCCCGCAGGCCCGCGCCGCCATCCAGTACGACCAGCACGATCCGGCCGCCATCCT
>CAYXLY010000375.1:0-4940 GCA_964466005.1 uncultured Spirochaetaceae bacterium
GTCCGCAGCGACCTGATCGGTCCCGATCCCCGCCGCGATGATGGCCTCTTGCAGGGGCGCGATCGTCGCGGTCTGCGACGGAGTCATCTCGAACGCGTCGTCCCGGTTGCGCTCCGACTCGAAGATCCGCGTGCTGACGAGATTCGGGCAGAGACAGTGCACCCCGACGCCGGTGCCCTCGAGCTCCCGACGGAGGGACTCCGTCATGCCGACGACCGCATGCTTGGTCGCCGAGTACATCCCGAGCACCGCGCTCGTCACGAGGCCGGCCTCCGAGGCCGTGTTGATGATGTGTCCCTCGCCCGCCTCGCGCAGGATCGGACCGAAGGTCGTCACGCCGTACGCGACGCCCAGCACGTTCACGTCGACGATCCAACGCCAGTCGGCCGGCTTCGTGTCCAGCATCGGCCCCGCCGGCGCGACGCCCGCGTTGTTCATCACCACGTGCACGCCACCGAAATGGGAGAGGGTCCGCTGGGCGAGCGACTCGATCTCCTCGGGCAACCGGACGTCACAGCGGACGCCGAGCACCTCGCCGCCTTCGCTCTCGAGCCGTCGGACCTGGCGGTCGAGGCTCTCCGGCTCGATGTCCGCCATCACCACCTTCATTCCCTCGCGCAGGAGCCGCTCCGTCGCCCCCAGCCCGATCCCGCTCGCCGCGCCCGTCACGACGGCGATCCTTCCCTTCAGGTCCTCCATCCCCGCTCCCTTCCGACCCGGGCCGTGCCCGCGCCCTGCTGTCCCGATCTCGTTCACTTCCCCGTCGCGGGACCGCGAAGCCGCGAAGCGCTCCCGCGACCCGACCGACGCCTCGCTGACCACGACCTCGCTCGTGAGCCACGAACCGACCCCGCGCTCGCGCAACCCGCGACGCTCGCCCGGCGGACAGTCTAGCCGGCCCGCGGTCCGGGAGACCTCGTGATCGGGGGATCTCGTGATCGCGAGACGTCCCGCGATCGCGGAGACCTCCCGATCGCGAGACGTCGCCGGCAGGGCGAGCTAGCATCGCGGCATGCCCATACTGGATCGCTTTCGAATCGACGACAAGGTGGCCCTCGTGACCGGCGCGGGTCGGGGAATCGGCCGTGCGACCGCGCTGGCCCTGGCCGAGTGCGGCGCCGACGTGGCCCTCACGGCTCGGAGCGAAGATCAGCTCGAGGCCGTCGCGGAGGAGATCCGCAAGCTCGGACGCCGCGCCCTGGTGATGCCCTGCAACGCGGCCCGGACCGAGAACCTCGAGGCCTTCGCGAACCGGGCCCACGAAGAGCTCGGTCGGATCGACATCGTCGTCAACAACGTCGGCGGCTCGATGCCCAAGCCCTTCATGGAGACGACCGAGAAGGATTTCTCGGGCGCCTTCCACTTCAACGTCACGACGGCCTTCGCCCTGTCGAAGGCGGCGGTTCCCTTCATGCTGGAGGGCGGCGGCTCGATCGTGAACATCTCGTCTTCGATCGGCCAGATGACCGGCCGCGGCTTCGCCGCCTACGGGACCGCGAAGGCGGCGATGAGCCACTTCACGAAGCTCTTGGCGGAGGACCTCGCGCCGAAGATCCGCGTGAACGCGATCGCCGTCGGATCGACGGCGACCTCGGCTCTCGAGTCCGTCCTGACCAACGACGCGATCCACGACGCGATGGTCCAGGCGACGCCCCTCAAACGCCTCGGGGAGCCCGAGGCGTTTGAGGGGCGTCGCCTGGACCATCGCGTCCTGACCAACGACGCGATCCACGACGCGATGGTCCAGGCGACGCCCCTCAAGCGCCTCGGGGAGCCCGAGGACATCGCCCTGGGCGCCCTCTACCTCGCCTCTCCCGCGAGCGCCTTCGTGACCGGCTCCGTCATGGAGATCCACGGCGGTCTGCGCTCGGCCAACCTCGAGATGGGCCTGGCGGATCTCTGACCCTGTCTCCGGGCTCTTCAGCCCTCTTCGGTCACCTCGAGGATCCCGGCCGCGATCTGCGCGTCGATCTCGGTGGGCGTGAGGCCCAGCAGGTCTCGCGCGATCGCGCGGGTGTGCTCGCCGAGCAGCGGTGCCTGGGTCAGATGGACGTCCTCCATGCCGCTGGCCCGGAAGCAGGGACCCTCGAAGGCCATCCAGCCGACGCCCTGCTGATCGAGCCATCGGCCATAGCCGCGGGCCTGGAAGTGCGGGTCCTGCATCTGGTCGCGAGCGACGTACATCGGCGCCGCCGGAACCTTGAAGAGCTGCAACGTCGAGGCCAGCGCCTGCCTCGTCTGGCCGGCCGTCCAGGCTCGGATCCGCTCGTCGATCGCGTCGTGATCCGCGCGCCGACCCTCCAGCGAGTCGTAGGCCGCATCGCGCGCCCACTCGGGGTCGCCCATCGCCGCCCGGAAGCGCCGCCAGTCCTCGTCGTCGCGGATCGTGATGGCGATCCACTGCTCCTCGCCCGCGCAGGGATAGGAGCCCCAGGGCGCGCCCCGCTCGTGACGATTGCCGAGGGGACGCACGCTGCCGGGCTCGACTCCCTCCTTGAGCAGGAGATCGCCGATGATGTTGGAGACGACCTCCGCCTGGGCCACCTCCGCATGGCCGCCACTGCCCGTCCGGCCCCGGCGCAGGAGGGTCGCGAGCGCCGCCATGCCGAGCAGGCGTCCGGCCAGATGGTCGGGGAAGATCGATCCCGAGCCGGCCGGCGGTCCCTCGTCGGCGTAGCTCCAGAGATGGACCAGTCCGCCGATCGGCTGGGTGCTCGGGCCGTAGCCGATCCAGTCCGCCCAGGCCCCGTGCGCGCCGAGGAGCTGACTGCTCGCCATCACGATCCCGGGCTGGAGCCGGGCGAGATCTTCGTAGGCCAGACCGAGCGAGGCCATCGTGCCGGTCGAGTTGTTCTCGATCACCACGTCCGATCGCTTCACCAGCTCGTGGATCAGCTTGCGTCCCTCTGCCGACTTGATGTTCACGCCGAAGCCCCGCTTCGATCGACTGGACGAGGCGAACGACCCGCTCATCTCGGTCGACATCACGACTCGGATGAAGTCGGGATAGGTGCGGCTCTCGACCTTGATCACGTCGGCGCCGTACTCGGCGAAGAAGCGGCCGGCCTCCACGCCGACTCCGCCGATCCCGAAGTCGAGCACGCGAAGCCCTTCCAGGGGCCGGCTGGGTCGGGGACGCTCTCCGGAGGGACGGGGGCGGGCGTCGGGCCAGAGCGTCGACAGGACCTCCGCGGAGTGCTCGCCGATCTCGGGCGGACGCCGCCGGTAGCCCATCCGCTCCCGATCGAGCTCGAAGAAGCCCGCGGCGATGGGCCCCCTGTCGCCGGGCGCGTACTCGGCGTCGACGAAGGTCTCGCGCGAGCGGAAATGCTCGTTCTCGAGGACCTCGCCCGGCCTCAGGACCGGCGTGCAGACGATGCCGCGCTTCTGGGCCTCGAAAGACGCTTCCTCGTGCGTCATGGACTCGAAGAGGTCGGCGATCTGCACGTTCAGCGCCTCGGCGATCTCCATCCGGCCGAGGAAGCTGTCGTATCTCGGATCCTGGAGGTACTCGGGGTTCCCCAGCCACTCGCGCATCGCGTGCCATTGGCGAGGGGACATCATGACGAGTCGGACGTAGCCACCCTTGCAGGGAAAGATCGGATAGACCGGTCCCGATCCGTTTCGCACGGTCGCGCTGTTCTGCCCCTTCGCCTCGACCATCGTGCCGTTGGAGAACGACCAGTCGGTCTGCTGCGCCAGGGCCTCGAGCACGGAGAGGTCGATCGCCTGGCCGAAGCCCGTCCTCTCGCGCTGATGGATCGCCATCAGGGTCGAGAACGCGCCCATGATCCCGGCGATGTCGTAGGCGATCGCACCGGGCGGCAAGAGCGGCTCGCGCTCCGGAATCCCCGCCTTGAACTGCATCCCGCCGATCGCGTGGATCGTCGCGTCGGTGGCCTCCCAGTCCCGGTAGGGCCCGACCTGTCCGAAATCCGAGATCGAGAGCACGATCAGATGAGGGAAGCGCTCGCAGAGCGTCTCCGGACCGAGGCCCAGGGACGCCATCCGCCCGGGCCTCTCCGACTCGATCAGGACGTCCACGCGCGGGAGCAGATCGACGAGCCGAGCCCGATCCGACTCGGACTCGAGATCGAGGGCCAGCCCGAGCTTGTTGAAGTTGCGGTAGGCGAAGTAGAGGCTCCGGCCTTCCTTCATCGGCGGGAGCGAACGGGACCGCGCGCCTTCAGGGGGCTCGACACGGACGACCTCGGTACCGAAGTCGGCGAGAATCCGGCCCGCGAGCTCACCCTTCTCGTCGGCCAGATCCAGGACCCTCGTTCCGGATAGCGGGAATTCGTTCGACATGTGCTCGAGCTCTCCTCTCTTGAATCGGACCTGGGCCGGACCGCGATCCGGTCGCGCGCGAGCGCTCCGGGAATCCGGCTAGGCCAGCGGCGGAATCGACGCGTCCTGCTGCTCTCGAAGGACGGGTTGCAGCAGCGCCTCCTCTCTCGAGAGACGACGATGGAAATAGCGGAGCAGCTCGCCGTCGCGCTCCGGCCCGGAATCGAGCACGAGCGCCTCGAGCCGCTCGTCGGCCTCCTGCCAGCTCGACGGTCGGCTCCCGAGAAGTCGGGCGGCGTCGTCCAGATCGTCCGCCTCGAGCGCCGGGCCGTAGGCGTCGGAGCGCTCCAGGTAGATCGCCGTCCGCTGCATGCGATCGAGCTCGTAGGCGCGCTCGAGGTCGTCGCCCGCCTGCGCGGGATCCAGGAGCGCGACCTGATGTCGGTGGGCCGCGGCGCGGCGGGACGGCGCCGGCGGCGGCAGCTGGGGCGGGTCGAGCTCGGTGCCCGTCGCGTGCGCCATCACCTCGAGCCCCACGCGGCCATAGCAGACGTACCAGCCCAGATACTGGACGTAGTTCGCCTCGGGCAGCGGCTCCGCCACCATGCTCGCGATCGAGAGCGGATTGACGAGCGCGAAACGGATCGTGTGAT
>CAYXLY010000376.1:0-4925 GCA_964466005.1 uncultured Spirochaetaceae bacterium
CGACCTGGCGACGATCGAGTGTCGCGAGGAGACGGCCCGCGAGTACGAGTCGCGGCTCTCGGAGGCCCTCGAGAGGAGGGTCTGGTCCCATCCGAAGGTCCACGGCTTCTATCGGAACGCGTCGGGACGCGTAGTGGTCAACATGCCCTGGAGCGCGGCGGACTACTGGCAGTGGACCCGCGAGCTGGACCCGGCCGACTATCTCGAGACGCCTCGCGAAGTCGAGACGCCGGTCGGCCCCCCGCGCACCCGAGGCGGACCCGAAGCGCGCCGCACGGACTGACGTCGGATCGAGGTGGAGGCGGAACGAGAGAGCGCCGCCCCCTCATCGGGGACGGCGCTCCTCGTCGTCGATCGTGACCTCTCGCCGTCTCTCGTCTCTCGTCTCTCTCGCCCGCGGCTCGCGGAGTCACAGGCACGGACGGCAGAGGCAGAGACGGAGGCAGACACACAGCCCGGGGCGTGCGAACGCTGCATTCGCGCTCTCGCCGGCCCCGACTCAGCCGACGCTCAGCCCACGAAGGCGTTCCGTTCGGGCTTCTTCTCGGGCGCCTTCTGGCCGCGCAGCCAGGCCAGCACGGTGTCGGCGTCGGAGACCTCGAAGGGGTCCGTCGGGCAGTTGTCGCCGAAGTCGGGCTCGACGAAGACCTGCTCGATCTCTCCGTCGTTGACGACCATGGCATAGCGCCAGGAGCGCATGCCGAAGCCGAGATTGTCCTTTCCGACGAGCATGCCCATCTTGCGCGTGAACTCCGCATTGCCGTCGGGAAGCATCTTCACCTTGTCCGCGCCGATCTGCTTCGCCCACTGGAACATCACGAACGCATCGTTGACGGAGAGGCAGTAGATGTCGTCGATCCCCTCGGCCTTGAACTCGCCGTAGAGCTCCTCGTAGCGAGGCAGATGGGTCGAGGAGCAGGTCGGCGTGAAGGCGCCCGGCAGGGCGAAGACGATCACGCGCTTGCCGCCGAAGATCTCGTCGCTGGTCACGTCCTGCCAGCGGAAGGGGTTGTCGCCGCCGACGGACTCGTCTCGGACGCGAGTCTTGAAGACGACATTGGGAACGCGATTGGGAGTCATGATGGGTCTCCTATGGATCCGAGTGGTTACGAGAATCGCTTCGATTGCGCTGAGCCGCCCCGGAGACTAGCGGGTGGAGACGGTGATTTCGAGCTTCGATCGGGCTCCGTCCGGAGCTCCCGGTGCGCGCGGCGACCCGGCCGCAGCGGGGCCGCTCCGATTCGCCCGCGGCCCCGCCGACGAGCCGATCTCAGCCCGAGAGGTAGGCCTCGTAGAGGTATTGCAGCAGCATGCGGTGGGTGTTGAAGAAGGAGCCGTTCAGCGCGATCGATTGGCGTCGGATGTCCAGGAAGCGCTCTGGATCCCCGAAGAAGAGCGGCGCGACCTGCTCGTCGAGCTTTCGCAGCAGGGCGTCGGCGTGGTGGGCATCCCGAGCATGGGGCTCTCTGGGATCCTCGACGACGCCGTCCTCGATCTCCCAGCCGGTCACGCCCTCGACGCAGCCCTCGACCCACCAGCCGTCCAGGATGCTCAGGCTGGGGACGCCGTTCAGGGCGGCCTTCATGCCGCTCGTCCCGGATGCCTCGAGCGGAGGAATCGGATTGTTCAGCCAGACGTCGGAGCCCGAGACGAGGAGCTGCCCCAGGTCCATGTCGTAGTCGGCGAGGTAGACGACCTCGATCCGGCCGCGAAGCGACTCGGCGGCGGCGAAGACCTGGCGGATCGAGTCCTTGCCTTCCTCGTCCCGGGGATGGGCCTTGCCGGCGAAGACGATCTGCATGGGACCGTGGCGCGAAGCGATGACCTCGAGGCGCTCGAGGTCCCGGAAGACGAGGGCCGTGCGCTTGTAGCCCGTCGCGCGGCGAGCGAAGCCGAGCGTGAGCGCATCGGGGTCGAGGCTGCGACCGGTGAGGGCGCGGACGCGATCGAGTAGGGCCTCCTTCGAGCGGCGATGCGCCTCGGCGATCTGTCCCGTCGGAATCCTTCCGGCATAGCGCAGAGCGAAGGGATCGTTCGGCCAGGCCGGGATGTGGCGATCGAAGAGATCGTGCATCGCCGGGGAGACCCAGGTGCGGGCATGCACGCCGTTCGTGATCGACCGGATCGGGTAGCCGGGAAAGAGGCTGCGGGAGACCTCGCCGTGCCGGATCGCGACGCCGTTCACGTAGCGAGACGTGACCAGGGCCAGCTCCGTCATGTTGAGCTCGCTCGTCAATCCCAGATCTCCCAGGATCTCCACCCGCCGATCGCCCAGCACGGATCGGGCCAGCTCGAGCGGAAAGCGGTCGTGGCCCGCCGGGACCGGCGTATGCGTCGTGAATACGCAGAGCGCGCGCGTGAGGCGCAGGGCCTCGGCGAGCGCCAGGGCCTCGGAAGGGAGCTCGGAGGGCTGCTCGGAAGGCGGCTGGGACGGCGACTGGGACGGTTGCGCGGATGGCCGTTCGGACGGCTGGGCGAGGAATCGCTCGACGAGCGCCAGGGGCGCCAGCGCTGCGTGTCCTTCGTTCAGGTGGAATCGGTCGAAGGGGCGCTCGCCGAGCGCTTCGAGCAGCTCCAGCCCGCCCACGCCCAGGACCACCTCCTGGCGGAGACGGTGACGCATGTCGCCCAGATAGAGGTCGTCGGTCAGGTGGCGGTCGTCGGGGTGGTTCTCCGGAAGGTCCGTGTCGAGGAGGTAGACCGGAACGGTCGCGCCCTCCTGCCCGAGAACGGAGTAGCGCCACGCGCGGATCTCGACCTTCCTCGACTCGATCTCGATCGAGACCCGGGGCGCCATCGGCTCGAGCCGGTCCTCGGGTCTCCAGGGGTCGGGCGCCTCGATCTGCTCACCGCGCTCGCCGAGGCTCTGACGAAAGAAGCCCCGTCGATGCAGCAGGCTGACCGCCGTGAAGTCGAGACCGAGGTCGGCCGCCGAGCGGATCGTGTCTCCCGCCAGCACGCCCAGTCCACCCGAGTAGGTGGGAATCTCCGGCTCGAGCGCGATCTCCATCGACAGATAGGCGACGCGGGGCCCACTCGGCACGATGTCTGAACCTCCCGTCCGCCCGAGAGACGGGCGGCCTTCCGGAGTCGGAGCGATGGGGCATTCTAGCGTCGTCTCCCGGGATCCGACCGGGCTCTAGAGCCCATCGAGGCCCTCGGGCGGAGCCCTGCCCGGCCCTGAGGGGCGGCTTTCCTCCGGAGGGCTGTGCTCGGGGCCGGCTGGGACCGACCCGGCGTTCCTGATTCCGCCGTCTCTGATAGGGTTGCTCCTCGAAGAGTCCGTCGTGTCGGATGTCCGGCCGATCGCGCGAATCCTTCTCCTCCTTTCCTCCTCATCCCCTTCCTTCGACGAGCCGCGACGAGTCGATCCGCCATGCGAGAAGAGGCCCCCCGACTGCACTCCCGAAGATCCCCGTCGAGAGCGCGTCGAAAGGGCGTTCTCATCGGGGGGTCCGGACTCGTCGGCGGAACGATCCTCCATCATTTCAAGAAGGGTGATTTCGAGGACATCGAGATCCTCGCGCCAAATAGCAAGGAGGTCAGCATTCGGGTCCGGAGCGACATCGAGGCCTACTTCGATCGGATGCGCCCCGACTTCATCGTCAACTGTGCGATCGCCTCCCTGGGAAGCGATCCGGAGCTCACCTTCGAGGTCAACTGCCGGGGCGCCGTCTGGCTGGCCCGCGTCTCTCACGACCTCGGTATCCCCTACATCCACTTCAGCTCCGGCGCCGTCCTGCCGAGCGGAGCCGATCTCTCCGAGGAGGCGAGGCTCCCGGTGAGTCCCGGAATGCCGAACTACGCGAAGGGGAAGCTGCTGGCCGAGCTCGCCCTGGACCACATGGCCGAGACTCTCGGACTGGACTTCACCAGCATCCGCCTGGGGATCGTCTACGGCGGTCACGACCACAAGATCCAGGGGTTCCACCACCTTCTCTTCGCGCTCGTCGAAGGGTCCATGCCGGCCCTGCTCACCACCCGGAAAGCCAGGCACTCCTACTCGAACGCCAGGAAGCTCCCGTGGCTGCTCGCTCACGTGCTCGATCACAGAGAGGAGTTCGGAGGCGAGACCTACCATTTCGTGGATCCGGAGCCCGTACGGCTCGGAGAGCTGATCCTGGACATCAAGAGGCGACTCGGAGCTCGAACGCCTCGGGAGATCTACGTTCCCTACTGGATCGCCCGGCTCTGCATTCCCCTGCTCTCCCGCATCGCACGGACGGTGTCGCGGATCGGCATCGACGCGCGTCCGCCCGACGAGACGGTCTTTCTGCGAAGCTTCTACGAGAGCCAGGTCCTGTCCGCGGAGAAGCTCCGTCGTTCGAGCTTCCTCGACCCCGATCCCGACGCGACGCTCTTCACGGAGCTGGCCGGCCTCATCGACTACTATGTCCCGCGCTGGGAGCATCTGAATCTGGTCGAGACCCGTGCCGGGAAGGAGCCGGCCGCACTGGACACGGCCGAGAAGTTCGCCGAGCGGCCGGAGGAGCTCCTCTCCTCCCTCCTGGCGGAAGAAGATCGCCCCTTCCTGGAGCGGGGCTCCGGCCGGACTCGCGAGGCGCGCCCGACCGCCGCTGAAGCCCCAGCCGACGATCCGGTCGCGAGCTAGCATGAACGACGTTCGATGGACGGGCGTCGCCGGCTCGAGGCTCGCATGGAGCGGCCTGGCCCGGCCCGGTCGCGATCGCAGTCGCTGACGGATCCAGGACTCTGTCCCGAAGCGGGACGCGAAAGGAAGGATCATGAAACGAGCTCACGAGTGCTTCGATCTGGAGATCGAGGATCGGGTCGCCCATCTCCGGATGAGCCGCGGCGAGGCGATGAATACCATGACCCGGGCCTTCTGGAACGAGCTTCCCGAGCTCGTCCGCGAGATCGACCGGGAGGCACTGGCGCGGGTGATCGTGATCTCCTCGACCGGG
>CAYXLY010000377.1:0-4897 GCA_964466005.1 uncultured Spirochaetaceae bacterium
CGGCCTCGATCCCGACCCCGGAGCGGCACGCCGCGGTGCGGATCGACTCCTCGGGCTCGGAGACCGACCGGGATCGGGGCGCCCGGGTGGTGGACTCGCTCCTCGCGAAGGTATCGCGAAGGAGGTCGTCCCGGGAGGCTCTGGCGCGATGAATCGGGAAGGGGGTGGGGCAGGGCGGGGCGTCCCGGGCGCTGTCGTGGGCTCGCGCGGACCGAGGCCGGCCCCGATTCCATCGGCTGAGGTCTGGATGCACGGACTCCCGGACGGATCGGAGCTTCGAGCGGCGCAGTCGCGCGACCTCTTCCGATACGGCCTTCCGATGGGCTACTGGGCCTCGGGGTCTTCGGGTTCTCGGGGGTCCTCGTCCGGAGCGGAGCGGCTCAGCCGCGAAGGAGGGGTGGCTCCGCCCGCAGCCCCGGGCCTCGAGGCCGGCATGCCGCTCTCCGCGTCGGGCTGCGGAGTCCACTCGAGCCGGTCGAGGTCGATCCCGCGCGCCTCGAGCCGCTCGAGGATCCGTGAGAGGACGGCCTCGGGCAGGGTGGGCGTCCGGGACAGGATCCAGAGATATTTCCGTTCGGGATGGCCGACGACGGCGTATTCGTAGTCCTCTCCGAGATCGATCACCCAGTAGTGGCCCTTGAAGGGCCAGAAGAAAGAGACGAAGAGCCGGGCGTTCGAGACGGCGGGATCGGCCACCCAGGCCACGCCTTCGGCCTCACGCAGCTCGCCGTCGAAGGAGCCGTCTCGACAGCGGTTCAGGACGCGGATCCGCCCGTCGGGTCGGAGTGAATAATGCGCGCGGGTCGCGACGCAGCCCCGTTGGAAGAATTGCGGGTAGCTCGCGATCTCGTACCAGAGCCCCATGTAGCGCTCGATGTCGAGATCCTCGACGACGGCGGGCGGAGGCCTGTGCGGAGCCGAGGACTGGCAGGCCAGCAGCAGGCCGCAGACGCTCAGCAGGCCACAGGCCAGCCGCAGCGAGGTGCGAACGCGCGGCCTCCGACGGCGCGCGCTCCTTCGGGGCGTCTCTTCGGGGTCCATTGATCTCGGGCGCTCCGTGGTACGTCGACCGCGTCCGGGAGCATAGGGGGGCGGACTGCTCCCCTCCATCTCCGTGGAGCTCCCGGAACGTCAGGCTTCATTCGCGGGAAGTCAGGGTGTCTCGCGCCCGGGGATCGGCCCCGTCGAGGGCGCTCATCGATTCGAGAAGCGGCACGATTCGTGGAGGCGGCGCGCACGGTGTGCGATTCTCGGCCGACCGCTTACCTGGCGCGGATGAGCTGCCCAGAACGGATGAAGAGTCGAGGAGGCACCATGACGGCCGATCGAGACATGCGGGCCCGGGTCGGATCCATCCCGAGCGGTGTGGACTTTCCGCCGGTCGAGCTCGCCGAGGCGCCTGCGCTGGCCGACGCGACCGTCGCGATCGTGACGACGGCGGCGCTGGCCCATCCGGGCGAGCCGTGGGAGGACCAGAGCCACGAGTACCGTCTCTTCGGTCGCGAAGAGAGCGGGCTCATCATGGCCCATAACAGCACGAACTTCGACCGCTCCGGCTTCGCCCTCGACCGGAACGTGGTCTACCCGATCGATCGCCTGCGTGAGATGGAGGAGGAGGGCGCAATCGGACGCCTCGCGCCCCGGCACGCCTCCTTCATCGGCTCCACCTTCGAGCTCTCGACCTTCCTGCTCGACACGGGTCCCCGCCTCGCAGCGGAGCTTCGCGGCGACGGCGTCGACGTCGCCCTGCTGACACCCGTCTGACCGATGTGCACGCGTACCGTGTGTACGCTCGCACGGGCCCTCGAGGCCGCTGGAATCGCGACCGTCGCGTTGCTCTCGAACCGGCAGCATGCCGAGCAGATCGGGCCGCCTCGGGGCCTCGACTGCGACTTCCCGCTCGGGCGCCCGCTCGGCCGTCCGCTCGATCCGATCTTCCAGCGACGGGTGCTCGACGCGGCCTTCGCGATGCTGCCTCATCGCGAGGGACCGCGGATCGATCGCTTCGACGAGGTCATCGAGGACGAGGCCGATCAGCCCCTCTCCTGTCCGATCCCTCCGCGGCTCGATCCGAACGTGCCCGCGGCGGTCTCCGAGGCTCGAGGCCTGCGGCCGGCCTACGATCGGGGCGTCGAGCGGATCGGGAGAACCCAGGTCGGCCGCATCGTCGATGCCGATGGAATCCCCGACGCGATCCGGCCCTTCGTCGAGGTCGTCGGGGGAAGGCCCTGGAACGAGGTCGAGTTTCCGGGGAACGATCCGACGACCGTGCTGATGGACATTCGCGCCTACTACGAGGAGGCCGCGCTGGGGCTCTCGGATCACGTCCCGGCGGCCCGGGCCTCGGAGAGCTGGTACTACCGCAAGACGAAGATGGGCGAGCTCGTGCGGCAGTTCCGCACGACGGTGCAGAACGCGGAGCCGCCCTTCCCGGGCATGCTCTATCTCGTTCCGATGTCGCAGGGGGAATGAGGGGGGACTTGCGCGGCGGGTCGGGAAGGGTGGATCTGCCGATGTCATCGAATTCCGACAATATCGGAACGTGATTGAAACGTTCGGCAACGCTCTTGCTGAGGACCTGTTCGATGACGAGAGCAGCGATGCGACAAAGGCGTTTCCGCCGGAGCTCCGCCGGGCCGCGAGGCGGAAGCTGAAGTACTTGCACGAGGCGGCGGATCTGAGAGACCTCGAATCACCGCCCGGCAATCGGCTCGAAGGCTCGAAGGGCGACAGGAAGGGGTTTCACTCGATACGGATCGATGATCAATGGCGAGTCGTCTTCCGATGGAGCGGTGGCAATGCGTTCGACGTGCAGATCATCGACGATCACTGAGGAGCACTGACGGAGTATCAAAGCATGGCGAGAGAACCGAAGAATCCGTTTCACCCCGGTGAAATTCTGCTGGAGGAATTCCTCGAGCCGTCGGGGATGAGCCAAGCCGCATTTGCGAAGAAGATCGGCTGGACGAAGGCGCGCCTCAACGAGCTGATTCGCGGTAAGCGTGGCGTGACGGCCGAAGCAGCGCTCGATCTGGCCGAAGTCCTGGGAACCTCGCCGAAGATCTGGATGAACTTTCAGGCCACCTACGATCTCGATCGCGCGAAGCGGGCCCGCGCCGCGTAGGCCAGGCGCGCGCGCCTTCCGACGTGGTGAGGGCGTGGCGGTGCACGCCACGATGCCCTCACGCTTCCTCCAGCGCCTCGATGACTTCGTGGGCGACTCACGCCGCGTCTCCGCGACCGAGAACCCGAGCAGGGCGCTCACGCCGGCGTCACACGGGCGGGCGAGAAAGCGGGCGGCTGCCGGTGGATGGGCCGGCGACCGGCGAACACTCAGGAGATGCACGGGGGACGGGACAGGAACGGCGGGATCGTCCGGATCGGTGGCGCCAACCGGTCACGCAGATCGTGGTGAGCAGGGCGGCGAGCCCCAGCGCCAGGCGCTCCGGCTCCGGCACGGGGATCACGGCCACGAACGCCTCCAGAGTATCTTCGGAGTTGAGGGCCTGCCCGACGATCGTCGTCCCGTCCCGGGAGATCGCGTTGGCCGCGACCAGGTCGTAGCCGACCAGGTCGACCCCCTCCGCCGTCAGCACATCCTCGAGCAATCGCATCCCGTTGGTTGCATCCCAGATGAACGCCTCGGTACCCGTCCGGTTCGCGCCCGTATTGCTCCAGCCGACGGCGAGGGTGCCGTCGCCGGAGACGCCGGTCGCCTGGCTCTGGGGTAGACCGCCTGGAAGAAATCCGAGCCCGCGCAGGCCCTCCACGGCGTCCCAGACGAACGCTTCGGGCGTCCCGACGGTCGAGTTGCTGAAGCCGACCACGACGGAGCCATCCGCGGAGACGCCCGTGGCCGCGGCGAAGGCGGCACCCCCGCCCGGGAGATCGCCCGCACCGATCACCTGGGCCGAGCCGCCAGGCAGGATCCAGCGGACTGCCTTCTGCCCGGTGCCATCCTCGCCCCAGCCGACCGCGACCGAGCCATCGGCGGAGACGGCGGTGGCCGCGCTCTCGTCGCCGCCCGTTCCGCCCGCGAGATCACCGAGCCCCGCCAGCGTGCCGTCCGGCGCGTCGCCGAAGAGCGCCTCGCGCCCCCCGCTCGACGTCCCGCGTCCCACGATCGTCGATCCGTCGGCGGAGATGGCGAGCGCTTCGCTGAACAGCGGGGCTATGCCGCCAGACAGACGACCGAGCCCTTCGAGTCCTCCTGCGGCGGTCCAGGCGAACGCCTCGGGCGTCCCGACGTTCGAGTTGCTGAAGCCCACCACGATCGAGCCGTCTCCGGAGACGCCGGTGGCCTGGCTCCGATCGGCCCCTCCGAATAGATCGTCGAGGCCCTGAAGTCCGCCCGTCGCGGTCCAGCGGAAGGCCTCGGGGGTGGCGACGTTCGAGTTGCCGAATCCGACCACGACCGAGCCGTCGGCGGAGACGCCGGTAGCCGTGCTCTCCGTGACGCCTCCCGGTAGGTCTCCGAGCCCGACGAACGAGGCGGCCGACGCGGGAGGCGGCGGATGGGCCGAGAGCAGGAAGGCGAGCAGGGCCGGGATCAGCTGAAGCGGATGTGCTCGAGGCATCGGGTTCTCTCCTGTGCTCGAGACCTCTCGATCGATCTCGTCGCGTTGCGTTTCGGCTTCCGGGTCGGCTCGCGTGAGTCCGGAGCGCGGGTCGCCGAATCGTCGACTCCGACGGCGGGCGAATCGCCGAGAAGCACGGGACTCGCCCGGTCGTACTCGCTGTGGGGGGTGTGCGGGCGGGAATGAAGCCGAGACGAACCGCACTGGATCGAGATGGGGGTCGTTCCATCCAGGCCCGGTCGTCAGCGGACCGCCTGCATCGGAAACGTGGGTCAGTCCGGGGCTCGAGTCAAGCGGACCGAGCGGACCGAGCGTAAAGG
>CAYXLY010000378.1:0-4878 GCA_964466005.1 uncultured Spirochaetaceae bacterium
TCGGGTACGCCGCTCTCCCCGTTCTCGGCGTTCTCGGCCGGGGGCGGTCGGTTCAACTGATCCATGAGCTCCTGCATCCGATCCTCGTCAATGCCGAGGTTCGTGTCCGGTGCGCGGTCGGGAGTCGCCTCCTCGAGCACGCGAAAGGCCGGAGGCGCGAAATGAGCCGCGATCCGGTCGACCTCCTCCTTCGGCAGCTTGAGCGTCGAGTCCTTGATCTCCGCCCACTCCTCCTCGACGAGGCGTGTGAACTCCTCGGCACCGGTCTCGTGCACCGTGATCTTGATGCGCGCCTTGTACTTGTTGTCACGGCGACCGAGCTGGTTGTAGACGCGCAGGATCGCCTCCATGTAGGAGAGGAAATCCTGCTTCGGCAGGAACTCGCGAATGGTCTTGCCGACGAAGGGCGTGCGCCCGAGCCCACCGCCGACGATGACCTCGAAGCCGACCTCGCCCCCGGCGTCGCGCTTCATGATCATGCCGATGTCGTGGACCTTCACCGCCGCGCGATCCTCTTCGCAGCCGGTGATGGCGATCTTGAACTTGCGCGGCAGGAACGAGAACTCCGGATGCAGCGTCGACCATTGACGCGCGATCTCGCACCAGATCCTCGGATCCTCGACCTCGTTCTTCGCGGCGCCCGCGTACTGGTCCGACGTCACGTTCCGGATGCAGTTGCCGCTGGTCTGGATGGCGTGCATCTCGACCTCGGCGAGCTCCTCGAGGATGTCGGGCGTCTCCTCGAGCTTCGGCCAGTTGAGCTGCAGATTCTGCCGCGTCGTGAAGTGGCCGTAGCCCTTGTCGTAGCGACGGGCGACGTAGGCGAGCTTGCGCATCTGTCGCGAGTCGAGCGTGCCATAGGGGATCGCGATCCGAAGCATGTAGGCATGGAGCTGGAGATAGAGGCCATTCATCAGCCGCAGGGGTCGGAACTGGGCCTCGGTGAGCTCTCCGCTCAGGCGTCGCTCCACCTGACGACGGAATTGCTTGACCCGATCCTGGACGATCGCGTGATCGTATTCGTCGTAGTGATACATGGCGGTCTAGGCCTCCGATCTCTCAGCCTGCTTTCCGAGATCCTCTCGGATCGTGGGCCCGAGGCAGCGAATCGCCTCGCGATACTTGGTGGGGCGGAGCTGGCCGCCCTCTTCCTTCACCTCGATGAGGTACGGCTCGACGACCTCCTGTCGCTCGCTCGCCGCGATCTCTCCGAGCGCCAGCAGCTCGGCAGCCCGCTCGTCCGTCTCCGCGAGCGTGGCCTCCTCGAGATGCAGCGCCCACCTCGACCCGCCGCCCGCGTCCGCGGGTCGACCGTCTGCGGCCGCGTCCGCGGATAGAAAGACCACGCGACCATCCGATAGACGGCTCGCGATGACGACTTGCGACATGGACTCGAGATCCTCTCCCTCGGATCGACCCCTCGGATCGACCCGGCTCCGGATACGCCGCGGCGCCCCGACCCGGCCGCGGCCGCCCGTCAGCGGCGGCTAATCGGTCATCCCCGCGGCCCGGTGAGCGCCGCCGCTCCCGGTCAGCGCCGCGGCGACCCATGAGCTCCGCGGCGACCGGCGGTCGGGTCCGCCAGCGACCGGGTCGCGGTGACACGCCCTGGCGGAATAAAGCATCGAGATCGGGGCGATCCAGAGCCACCCGATCCAGAGGGACCCAGCGCGGGCCTCTCACGCACGCGCCTCACACACGCGCCTCACACGCCCATACGCGCGCTCCCCGCCCGACCCGACCACGCCCCAGCCGGTCCCCGCGACCGGAACCCCATCCCTGGGGGCCACGAGCAGACGAGACGGAGCGAGAGACGTGGAGGAGACCTGAGCTTGTGCTCGGAACGGCAAGCCGGTTGGAAAATACTCGACTGCTCAGCGCTTGGCAATCTAATCCCGACCTTCCGGATATGGATTCAGGAGGCACATCTGTCCTGCTCGCCGAGTCCGTCCCCGAGGCGTATCCGCTCGCCTCTCGCCGCTCGCGAGACCGGCGGATCAAACCCCCACGCGGCGCTGCGGACTCAGGGAGGCTCCTCGGCCCGCTCCACGGCCATCCGGATCATCGATCGCAGGAGCGTGCTCCGCTGTGCACCTCCGAGCAGGATCTTGAGATCTTCGAAGACGCTCGGGTCGTTGAGCAGGAGACCCAACGTGCCGTCGCCTCCCTCGACGCGCTCCAGGATCCGGTTCAGCCGGGTGGTGGCCGCGAGTGCCTCCTGAAGGACGCCGCCCTCGTCGTCGGTCGGCGCGTAGATCAGCCCGTGCAGAAGGCCCTCGCCCGTCTTGATCTCGGTCAGGATCTCGTCGAGCGTCGCGAGCGAGCCATCGAGCCCTGCCAACGAGCTGGACAGGGCCTCGAGGCCCTCGCCATCATAGGGCTCGAAGATCAGGGCATGGATCAGGCCCGAGCCTTCCCGCGTCTCGATCATGATGTCGGAGAAGGCCTCGATCGCGTCCACGGCGCGCTCGGCCCCCTCCTTCTCGCTGAAGGTCTGGACCACCTCGTTCAGGCTTCCGCTCAGCTGATTGATGCTGGCCAGCGCATCGCGTCCCTCGGACATCACGGCCGTCATGTTCACGGGATCGTCGGTCGCGATCTCCTCGCCATCGAGGAGGACCGCCGCTCCGTGCGTCCCGAAGCTGATCTCCACATAGGAGTCACCGAGCAGCCCGATGGTGCCGATCGTGGCGACGGAGTCGTCTCGAATCCGGTCCTGGACGTCGTCGTTGATCCGCATCACGACGAGCACGGGCCGCTCCGAGCTCATCGGCTCGAAGGCGATCCGGTCCACGCGCCCCACCTCCTTGCCCCCGAGCCAGACCGGCGCACCGGGCAGCAGGCCGAGCACGTTCGAGAAGTGCGCCGTCAGCCGGTACCGGGGCTGGAAGAGTCCGCTCTCGGCACTGAGCGAGAGAATGCCTCCCGCGAGCGCCGCCATCGCCACCAGCACGAAGGCACCGACGGCCAGACTGATCCGTGCATCACGCTCCATCGACCCGCTCCCCCGTCCGCGTCCGGTCCGCGAGCTCCCGTCTCGATCCACCCCGTTCGTCCCTCATCCGTCCCTCATCGATCCAGGTTCCCCCGAAGCCGCCCCGGCCGGCCCCGGCGCGGCGCTCCGCGCGTCCTGCGCCTCCTGCGTCCACGGGTCCTTGCGCGCGTCGAGATCGCCCGCCAGGAACTCCCGCACCTCCGGGAGCGGCGAGGCCCGGATCTCGTCGCCCGTCCCGACGGCGATCAGACGGCCGCTCCCGAGCAGACCCACCCGATCCGAGATCGAGAAGCAGAGCTCCAGATCATGGGTCACCACGACCGAGGTCACGTCCAGCCGGCGACGCAGCGTCGCGATCAGCTGAGCGATGCGCTTCGAGTTCGCCGGGTCGAGCCCGGTCGTCGGCTCGTCGTAGAGGATCGCCTCGGGCTCGAGCGCGATGGCCCGCGCGACGCCGACCCGCTTTCGCATCCCACCCGAGAGCTCGGCCGGCATCCGACTCTCGATCCCTTCGAGCCCGACGGCCTCGAGACACTCGGCGACCCGCGCCTCGAGCGCCTGCCTCGACAGGGAGAGATGCTCGCGCAGGCCGTAGGCGACGTTCTCGAGGACGTTCAGCGAGTCGAAGAGCGCGGCACCCTGGAAGACGTAGGCGATCCGCTTCCGGAGCTCGACCCAGTCGCGCTCGCGCAGCCCGGTGACGTCGCGCCCCTCGATCACGATGCGCCCCGAGTCGGGCCGCAGCAATCCGACCATCTGCTTCAGGATGACCGACTTGCCCGTTCCCGAGCCTCCGAGCAACGTGAAGATCTCTCCGCGCCGGATCTCGAGGTCGACCCCGCGCAGGACGTGATTCGTTCCGAAGCGCTTCTCGACCCCTTTCAGGGTGATGAGCGGGGACCGTGTCTGATCGCTTCGTCCGTCCGACATCGGTTCGTCCGACCTCAGAAGAGCAGGATGAGCTTGGTGAGGAAGAAGTCGGAGACGAGGACCGAGATCGAGCTGATGACGACGGTGCGCGTCGTCGCCCGCCCCACGCCTACCGTGCCTCCCGTCGTCGTCAAGCCCTGATGACAGGCGACCATCGCGATCGTCCAGCCGAAGACGATCGTCTTCACGAGCCCGTTGAGCAGGTCCGGCAGCGTCACGACCTGGACCACGCTCTGATAGTAGAAGTTCGCACCGATGCCCTCCTGACTGGCGACGAAGAGTCCGCCGAGGATGCCGAGTCCGTTGGCCATCACCGTCAACATCGGCAGCCCGAGGGTCGCGGCGAGCATCCGCGGCAGCACGAGCTTCTGGACCGGATCCGCTCCCAGCGCCCGGATCGCATCGACCTGCTCCGACACCGTCATCGAGCCGATCTCGGCCGTGATGCCGGCGCCCACCCGCCCCGCGACGACCAGAGCCGTCAGCACGGGGCCGAGCTCCAGGACGAAGGCGAGCCCGACGAAGCTGCCCGTATAGGGCTTGGCTCCGAAGCGGCCGAGGGCCATCGAGGTCTGCAGGGCCAGCACCATGCCGGTGAAGAGCGCGGTGATCAGGACGATCGTGGACGAACGGACGGCGATCGCCTCGAATTGACGAAGGCATTCGAGGAGCGGGAAATGCCGGCGTCCCATCACACGGAATGTCCGAGCGACGAGCATCGAGAAGCGACCGAGCTCGTCGAGCACGGCAATGCCGGAGTCCCCCAGTCCGAGTACGAAGCCCCGTGCGCCCGCCGCCCCCGTCACGACGCCTCCTCCTTCAGAGACTCGCCCGGGCGATCTCCGGGTCCCGGCACGAAGCTCTGCCACCAGACGTCGAAGGCCGACTCGAGCTCCTCGAGCCGCGCGATCGTCGGCGCCACGAGAATCCAGTCGTAGGTACAGCGCGGCCCG
>CAYXLY010000379.1:0-4826 GCA_964466005.1 uncultured Spirochaetaceae bacterium
AAGGGAAAGAAGGCGTCGCTCGCCAGCACGGATCCGGCGAGCGAGAGACCGACCCGCGCGGCCTTCGCCGCCGCCGCGTGGACGGCGTCCACCCGGGACGTCGCTCCGCCCCCGATGGCCAGCGTGCGATCGGCCCCGGCGAAGACGACGGCGTTGCTCTTCACGTGCTTCGCGACCCGCCAGCCGAACTCCATCGCCTGACGCTGCTCGGGCGTGGGCTGCGCATCGGTGACGAGCCGCGCGGTGAGGATCTCGTCGGGCGCCGGATCGGGCTGCTGCACCAGCAGCCCCCCGAAGACGCGGCGCACCTCGAGCTGAGCGGGGTCGACCTTCTCCCGATCGAAGGCCAGGAGCCTGCGGTTCTTCTTCTTGCGGAGCAGATCGAGGGCGTCCTCGTCGAAGGCGGGCGCGATCAACACCTCGGTGAAGATCTCGTCGACCTTCCGCGCGAGGGGGAGATCGAAGGGTCTGTTGGAGACGATGATCCCGCCGAAGGGCGAGTCCGGGTCGGTCGCGAAGGCGTGCTCGTAGGCCTCGAGAGGCGTCCGGCCCGAACCGACACCACAGGGTGTATTATGCTTCAGGATCGCCACGACGGCCCGCTCGGCCGGGTCGAAGTCCAGGATCAGGGCCAGGGCCGCCTGCGCATCGATCAGGTTGTTGTAGGAGAGCGCCTTGCCGTGGAGCGACTGCGCGATCTCGAGGAAGCCGCCGTAGAGGGCGGCCTTCTGATGCGGATTCTCGCCGTATCGGAGCTCGTCGGCCTTCTCGAGGGCGATCACCAGCGTCTCGGGGAAGAGCGTCGTCTCCGAGTCGGGGTCGTTCTCGGCGAGCCAGGCCGCGATCGCCGCATCGTAGGCCGCCGTGTGCTGGAAGGCCTTCAGCGCGAGGCGCCGCCGGGTCGCCGCGCCGAGTCCCCCTTCGCTCTGCAGCTCGGAGACGAGCGCGCCGTAGTCGGCGGGATCGCAGACGACGCCGACGTCGGCGTGGTTCTTGGCCGCCGAGCGGATCATCGAGGGGCCGCCGATGTCGATCTTCTCGACCGCCTCGGCCCGGGTCACGCCGGGCCGGGCCACGGTGGCCTGGAAGGGATAGAGGTTGCAGACGACGAGGTCGATCTCGCGGATCGCGTGAGCCTCGAGGTCGGCCTGGTCCTCGGTGAGCGCGCGGCGAGCCAGGATGCCGCCGTGGATCTTCGGATGAAGTGTCTTCACGCGTCCGCCGAGCATCTCGGGGCTGGCGGTCAGCTCCGAGACGTCGAGCACCGGAAGCCCGGCCTCACGGATCGCCGTCGCGGTGCCTCCGGAGGCCACCAGCTCGACGTCGAGCGCGACGAGGTCCTTGGCGAGCTGCACGAGGCCCGCCTTGTCCGAAACCGAAAGAAGCGCTCGCGCCACTCGGCGCGGCGACTCGCTGGGGGGCATCTCAACCTCCTCCGGCCCCGCGGCGATCTGGACGAGCCACGGGATCGGATCCTGGATGGGGCCTCTGAGGGCTCGGGCTTTGTGTACCGGGACGCGCTCCCGACGTCAAACCGCGGGGATCATCTCGTCGTCGTCGCCGCCCGGCGGCGCGCCCTCGCCGAAGCGACGCGGCACCCGCGCCCCCACGCCGACCAGCAGCTCGTAGCCGATCGTCCCCGCAGCCCGCGCGAAGGCCTCGACCGGCACGGGCTCGCCCTCGGGCGTGCGACCGAAGATCGTGGCGACATCGCCTACCCGGACCGGCGCCTCGCCAATCTCGACGCCGATATAATCCATCGAGACGCGGCCCACGATCGGTCGCATCGCCCCGCCCAGATGGACCTGTCCCCGCCCGAGCACCGCGCGCGGGATGCCGTCGGCATAGCCCAGGGGCAAGGTGGCCACGCGTGTGTCGTGCGGCGCACGCCACTCCCCGCCATAACCGACCGTCGCACCGCGGGCGACCCGCCGCGTGGCCACGACCCGTGCCGCCAGCGTCATCACGGGCCGCAGGTCGAGATCCGGCCCGTCCCGGTCTGCAAAGGGCGAGACGCCGTAGAGCATCAGGCCGGGCCGGACTGCGTCGGTCTCGATCCCGGCCGTGCCGCCCTCGATCTCCTCGAGTCGGAGCAGGCCCGCGGAGTTCACGACGTGCAGGGTCGGGAGCCGCCGCCCCGCGCGGCGCAGACCCGCGAGGATGTGGGCGAAGGCGGCGAGCTGGTCGCGACTCGGCTTGGCGTCCTCGGTGTCGGCATGGGCCAGATGGGTGAAGAGTCCGGAGAGGCTGAGCCCCGGGCTCTCGTCGATCCGGGCGAGCAGATCGAGCGCCTCGTCGGGCGGCACGCCCATCCGGTGCATCCCGGTGTCGACCTCGACCTCGACCGCCAGCGGAGACGTGCTGCGCGCGACGGCGCGGGCCAGCTCGAGACCCCGCCGATCGTGGAGCACGGGAGTGAGTCCCCACTTCGCCGCCCGCTCGGCCGCGGTTCGCTCGTCGAGCCCCCCGAGCAGCAGGATCGGCGCGACGATCCCGGCCCGCCTCAGGGCCGCTCCCTCGCCGACGCTCACCACCGCGAGACGCGAGACGCCTTCGGCGAGCAGTCCCCGGGCGATCTCGGGCGCACCGTGGCCGTAGCCATCGGCCTTCACGACCGCGATCACCTTTCGCCCCGCCGCTCTCATCCGGGCTCGGCGGGCGTTGTGGCGCAACGCCTCGAGGTCGATCCAGGCCCAGACCGGCCGCTCTTCCGCCGCATCGCGCATGACTTCTTCTCCGGGGGCGACGAGAGCCTACCCGAACCGGCGGCGCGAGGCCCGGGCTTCCGAATCCATCGACCCCGAGAGGGCGCGGCTCCCGGAACGCCATCCGATCACCGAGGGACGGGGAACGAGAAGAGGGCCCGCCAGCGGCGGGTCTCGGATCCCTCGGTTATGTTCGAGGCGATTCCCATGGATATCCGACGACAGGACGGCGAGAGCACGAACGACGCAGCGAGCCCGCGCGACGGCCTGACCCTGAGCGTGAACGGACACCCCAGGCGGGTCCCCTCGCCCTGCACCGTGTCCGAGCTGCTCGCGTCCGTCGGAATGGGCGGTCGACGTGTGGCGGTCGCAGTGAACCGCGACGTGGTCATCCGATCGCAGCATGCGACCTTCACGCTGAGCGAGGGAGACCGCGTCGAGATCCTCGAAGCGGTCGGAGGAGGCTGAGGATGAGCGAAGGAGTCGCGGCGACCGACGTCCCGACGGACGAGCCCTCTGCGGAGGGCTTCGCGATCGGAGACCGCTGCTTCCAGTCCCGGCTGATCATCGGCACGGGGAAGTACGAGAGCTTCGAGCAGAACCTCGCCTGCGCCGAGGCGGCCGGCGCCGAGATGGTGACGGTGGCGCTGCGGCGAGTGAACTTCGACGCCGCCCGCGGCCCTCGCCTGCTCGACGTGATCTCGCCCGATCGCTTCACGATCCTGCCGAATACCGCCGGCTGCTACACCGTCGAGGATGCCGTCACGACCGCCCGCATGGGGCGGGAGCTGCTCGACACGGAGCTCGTCAAGCTCGAGGTAATCGGCGACGAGCGCACCCTCTTCCCCGACGTGCCCGCGACGCTCGAGGCGGCCCGGATCCTGATCGCAGACGGATTCACCGTGCTCCCCTACATCACGGACGACCCGGTGGCCTGCCAGCGCCTCGAGGCCATGGGATGCCCCGCGGTGATGCCGCTCGCGGCCCCGATCGGGTCGGGGATGGGCGTGCGGAACCCGGCGAACCTGCGCATCATCCTGGAGACGGTCGAGGTGCCGGTGATCGTCGATGCGGGCGTGGGGACGGCCAGCGACGCCGCCCACGCCATGGAGCTCGGCGCGACCGCCCTGCTCATGAATACGGCGATCGCCCACGCGAAGGACCCCGTCAAGATGGCCGTCGCGATGCGGCGCGGCGTCGAGGCCGGACGCCTGGCCTACGAGGCGGGCCGGATGCCGAGGCGGCTCTACGCCTCGGCCTCGAGCCCCCTGGATGGCACGGCGAGCTTCTAGAGGCCTTCTCACCCGCTCCGACAACCCCGACCGAGAAGGCTCATGAGATGGCCTCCAGCGCGAGACCGATCCTGTGTGCCGTGCTCGACGTGGCCGCTCTCGGGGGCGGGCGCGAGCGATGCCGGGACGCGGCGCTGCGCCTCTTCGACGGCGGCGTCGACTGGATCCAGCTGCGCGACCGGCGGGTGGAGGGCCTCGTTCTGCTCGAGGCCGCCGAGGGCCTCGTGGCCGCGCGCGATGCGGTCCCCCGCGATCCCGAGAGTCCCTGTCGCGTGATCGTGAATCGGCGCGCGGACGTCGCCCTCGCGGCCGGAGCCGACGGCGTCCATCTCGGCTTCGACGCTCTCGATCCCGACTCGGCCCGCCTCCTGCTGGGTGCGCAGGCCTGGCTGGGCGTCTCGCTCCACGCGCCCGGGGAGGTCGACTCCGCCGCCCGCCAGCGCTCCGGCGACGACCCGGATCCTCCGCCGGGCCCGCCGATCGACTACGTCCATCTCGCGCCGATCTGGGATCCCCGGTCCAAGCCCGCGCGTCGGCCTGCCTTGGGCCTCGCGGCGCTCGAGCAGGCGTGCGTGGCCGGGATCGCCGTGCTGGCCCAGGGCGGGCTCGACGCCGACCGGGCGGTGCAGGCCGTGGCGGCGGGCGCGGCGGGGATCGCCGTGACGGGACGGCTCTCGCAGGCGGAGGATCCGGCCGCCGTCGCGAGGCGGCTGCGCGAAGCGCTCGACTCCACCGCTGAGCCGCTCGACCGCCGCGAACGGCAATGAATCCTCCCCGAAGGTCGTCGGAGCGGAACCGACGCGGGGCAGGCGGCTTCAGAGAGGCAGGC
>CAYXLY010000380.1:0-4821 GCA_964466005.1 uncultured Spirochaetaceae bacterium
GACCGCCGACACCTGGCTCGAGCTACTCGGACCCCGCTCCGGCGAGGCGCCGAAACTTCGAATCGCGATGGTCGTCCGCGCGCCCATCGCGAATACGGGAGGCGGCTACAAGAAGATCTTCCAGATCGTTCACCATCTCTCCGCGTCCGGACACGAGGTGTGCGTCTACGTCGAACCCATTGCTCATCTACGGAGTCTCTCGGAAAGCGAGATCGATGCGTTCTGCCGAAATCACTTCGAGTGCGGCAGCGCCGAGATCCGCGTCGGGCACGACTCCATCTCGGATTGCGACGTCGCGATCGCGACGAACTGGCCGACCGCACACGTCGTCGCCGAGCTACCCAATGCTCGAATGAGAGCGTATCTCGTCCAGGACGACGAGGCCGAGTTCTACTCGGCGGATGATCCGCTCCGTCGATCCGCCGCGGCGACGTATGATCTGCCGCTGTTGATCATCGGCATGGGACGTTATCTCGCCGACGCGTTCGGAAAGCGAAACGGGATGCCGTATCCCTGGGTCGACTTCGCGCTCGGCGAAGAGTTCTTCGAGGATCGCGAGACGGTGGAATCGAAGTTGAGCCGCCTCGAATCGATGGATGCCCATCGATTGCTCTTCTTCGCCCGACCCGGGATTCCACGGCGAGCTTTCGATCTCGGCGTCGCAGCTCTCACCCAGTTCCACGAGGCTCGCCCAGACGTGGAGATTCGGCTCTACGGTCTCGATGAACCGGTCGCTCTTCCATTCGAGCACCTCGATCTGGGCGTCATCGACCAGAATCAGCTCGCACGCGAGATGCGCGAGGCGAGCGTCCATCTCTCCTTTTCGCGGACCAACGCTTCCACGGTCATGTTCGAAGCCATGGCCTCCGGAGCCGTGGCAGTCGAGCTGGACCGTCCCGGAGTACGAGCCCTCGTCGACGATCCGTCGACTTGCGTATTATGCGAGGACGACCCGCGGGCCGTGACGAACGACCTGTTGGACCTCTTCGATGACGGACCCCGAATGAGCCGGATCGCGCTTGCGGGCTACGCGAGTGCGTCGAACCTGACCGTGACGAACATGTGCAACGAGTTCGAAGAGATTCTTCTCCGATATTCGCTGAGTGGGCGTTGATGCTCGATGGGCTTCGACGAAGTCGAGGCGGCTTCCGACGTCACGACTGACGTTCGAGGCTTCGAGCCCGGTCCTTGCGACGGGGGACCGGGCAGAGGTGGAAAGCGATGGCGCAAGCTCCCTGGAAGACCCTGGCCTCGAGGGTTCCGTCTCCCGAGCGTAGACACTACCAGGAGAGACGACGCGGCTTCCTCTCGAGGTACGTATCGCTCGAGGAGGGTCGGGGTCTCGAGTTCGGCGCTTTCGATCTGCCGACCGTCCCACGGGACGTCGGTCACTGCGATTTCGCCGACGTCCGCAGCGAATGCGCCTTGTCCGAGCGTTTCGACGTCCCCATGGAGAACATCTGCCAGGTGGACTGCATCGTCGATTCAGGACGACCTCTTCAGAATCAGATTCACGGCCGTTTCGACTATCTCGTTCTCTGTCACGTACTCGAACACATCCCAGACGTCATTGCGGCACTGAACGACCTCGCAGAGCTCCTCGTAGAGGGAGGCACCCTCTTCCTGGCCCTTCCGGACAAACGCGAAACACCCGACATCAGCCGTGATTCGACTCGGATCTCGAGGTTGATCGAGCGCCATGTCGCCCGAGAGAAGAAGCCCTCTCTCAGCGAGATCGCCGATTTCGCACTCGCCTGGCGACATGAAGCACGGCTGGACTACAGGCGTTCGATCAGGGAGTTCTTCGAATCGGTGGCGTGGGAGATCGATCATGGAGATCCCGACGTTCATTGCAACGTCTGGCAGGACGACGAGCTCTTCGATCAGATCCGTGAGCTGATCAGGGGTGGCTACCTACCCAAGCTCGAGTTGATCGGAACGCATCCGACGGAGAGTCCCTTCAACGAGTTCTACCTCGCCCTCAGACGCCCTCCCGACGAGCCAGGATCAGGAGCGCTCGGCGTCGTGCAGTCCATTCCTTCTCCCCGGAGAGACGGGCGCGAAGAGCTTCCTCGCTATCGGACGTGCAACTTCTGTGGACACGCCCGATTCGAGGCCTGGACGCCAGACCACCTGGTCGCGCAGCATCGGGAGGGAACCCCGTATCGGCAAGCGGGCACGACGGCGGTGGACGGTCTCGGAGCGAAGTACCTGACCTGCCAGAACTGCGGGCTCACGGGAGTCAATCCGCTTCCTCCGACACCCGAGATGATTCCGAACGCCGGCCGTCGGCTCTCGAACGTGCTGGGGGGGACCGGACTGGAGGCCCTGCTCGACCACGACAGGCAAGTCATGCAATGGCTCTCGGAACAGTTCGAGTTCGATCGCTACCGACGCAATGGCCGCTTGCTGGAGATCGGTTGCGGCCATGGAGCCGCGTTGGCCTGGCTCCGGGACCGACGAGGCTGGGACGTCCACGGGATCGAGACCGATGGCGAGATGGTGGAATATGCCGCAGCGCATTTCGGCTTGAAGGCACACTGGAATCCACTCTGTGACGCGCGCGAGATCGCAGGGCCTTTCGATCTCATCGTGCTCAACGAATCCCTCCAGTCCCTGCCGGATCCCCTGGGCTCCCTCCTCGTCTGTCATGATCTACTGCGCGAGAACGGCTGTCTCGTAGTCCTCGTTCCGAGCTGCGAGCCGTCGATTTCGTCGAGGGCACTTCGAGGGGACGACCTGTTCGCATACTCGCCGTCCGTGATGCAACGCATTCTCGGCCGAATCGGATACGTGACGGATCGGATTCTCGTGACTCAGGAGCCAGGCGAAATCGGCCTCTCCGAGCGGGCGTCGGCCGAGTCCGGGATACCCGCCGAGGAGCTTCAGGTCGTGTTGGAAGGTGAGGACACCATCGAGCGATCCATCGGGGGCGAAGGGCTCTCTCGGGCCGACCGATTCGGAATGAGAGCACGAAGAGCTCCGGAGGACGAGCGAGAGAGGAGCGAGAAAGACCGTGAACGCGCCAGACTCCGGAACGTTTCTCGCGCTTTCGGTTTCCCTCGCCGTTGCGTCTTCATCGATCACGGAAGCCAGCCTCGGTAGACATGGACCGCTCGATCCGAGGCCACGTCCGCCGTAGTAGAACACGGTCATCTGAGACGAACGCGACTCCGACCCGCTCGTGTCGGACTCCGGAGGATCCCATTCGAGTGCGCAGGCCCGTCTTCCTCGACAGGGATGGCGTGATCAACGAAGACTCTCCCGCCTTCGTGAGGAGCGTCGACGACTGGCGGCCGATTCCCGGGAGCCTCGAAGCCATCGCGAGCCTCTCAAGAGCCGGCTTCGACGTCGTGATCGTGACGAATCAATCGGGCATCGGCCGGGGCCTCTACGACGAGGCCGCTCTGGGTCGCATTCACGACGGGCTGATCGCCTCCGTGAGAGAGCTCGGGGGTGACATCCGATCGATCCTCCACTGCCCCCACCGCGCCGACGAGGGCTGCGCCTGCAGGAAGCCCAGGCCGGGGCTGCTGGTTCGCGCGGAGCGGGAGCTGGGTCTGCGCGCGAAGGGAGCGCCCATCGTGGGAGATCGCGTCTCGGACCTGCTCGCGGGCGCGGCCATGGGCTGCCTTCCGATCCTGGTCCTCACGGGAGAAGGCGAGCGTTCGCTGCGCGCGCTCGAGGACCGCGAGGGAATCCGGGTCCAGGCGGACCTCGCGCGGGCGGCGCGTCTGATCCTGTCCGGCGGGCTCTGATCGCGGCCTCCGGGCCTGCGCTACGCTCGTCGCGATGGCGAGCCGCCCGACGGCCCGGATCCGGCCAGCCGAACGGAGTCTGCCGCATGGCCCCCGCACGCGTTCGCACGACCGATCGCTCCCACACGAAGCGCCATGCCTCGATCGAGGACTCGCTCGACGAGGCCCGGGCCACCCTCGACGCCTTCCGCCGGGATCCGGCTCGGGTCGAGAGCGTGCGCGCGTTCGTCGACGTCGCCCTTCGGACGTTTCGGGCCGGAGGCACCGTCTTCTGCTGCGGCAACGGGGGCAGCCTCAGCCAGGCGATGCATTTCGCGGAAGAGTGGACGGGCCGATTCCGCCGGGATCGAAGCGCCCTGCCGGCGACGGCCCTCTGCGACCCCAGCGTCCTCACCTGCATCGCGAACGACTTCGGATACGAGCAGGTCTTCGCGCGCCAGATCGAAGCGCATGGCCGGCGCGGGGATCTCCTGGTGACGATCTCCACCAGCGGGAGGTCCCCCAACCTGCTTCGCGCCGCCCGCGCGGCCCGCAAGCTCGAGATGCGGACCGTCGGGCTCCTCGGCCGGGGCGGCGGGCCGCTCGCCGCGGAGGTCGACGTCCCGATCCTCGTCGCGGGCTCGGGCTCGGGCGCGGACTCGGACTCGGACTCGGGCGACGGGACCTCGGATCGCATCCAGGAGGTGCATCTGCAGATCCTCCACGCGGTCATCGAGGCCGTCGAGCGCGCGCTCTTCCCCGAGATCTACGTCGAGCCGCGGAGCGAGTCGGAGGCCGGCCCCGGCTGATCCGACGGCGTTCGTGCTCTTCGAGCCCGCTGCTGCACGAGTCGCCGTTTCCTCCAGGCGGCGGGCAGCGCCCTGGCCGCCTCGAGATAGGCCCCGGCCATCGGTCGATCCCGGACCACGACGAAGCCCAGCCGCAGGATCTCCCAGAGGACGAGCCAGGGCAGGCTTCGGATCAACCCGGTCGCCGTCTCGTTCTTCACGATCTGCAGATAGTGGTTCTTGAAGGAGTGCCGTCGGATCGGGATCGGGATGGCGGATCGGCGGGCGCGCTGCCA
>CAYXLY010000381.1:0-4814 GCA_964466005.1 uncultured Spirochaetaceae bacterium
AAGATCGTCCCACCGTCCGCGCGCTCGAACTTCCCCTGCTTGCGGCCCTGCGCTCCCGTGAAGGCCCCCTTCTCGTAGCCGAACAGCTCGCTCTCGAGAAGCTCCGTCGGGAGCGCCGCGCAGTTGACCTTGACGAAGGGACCGTGGGCGCGACTGGAGACCGTGTGGATCTCGCGTGCCACGATCTCCTTGCCCGTGCCGCTCTCGCCCTGGATCAGGACGGTCACGTCGGTGTCGCCGATCTGCTCGATCACGGCTCGGATCTCACGCATCGCCCTGCTCACCCAGACCGTCTGATCGCTTCCGCTCGGCGCGCAGAGGCTCCGGGCGGTCTCCTTCTTCGAGCTGTGGAGTCCGATCCGATCGAGTGCGGCATCGAGCTCGCCCTCCTCGAAGGGCTTCGTGAGGTAGTCCGCAGCACCGAGCTGCATCGCCTCCACGATCGTTCCCGCCCGGCCGATCACGGACACCATCAGCACGGGCAGCTCGGGCCAACGGACGCGGACCGCGGACAGCAGGGCCAGGCCATCCATGCCCGGCATCATCACGTCGAGCACGAGCAGGTCGGGGTCGGCTCCGCTCTCGAGCAGCGAGAGCGCCCGGCGGCCGTCGTCGCAGGTGTCGACCTCGAAGCCCCGATGCTCGAAGAGCGTCGCGAGATAGGCGCGCATGCCCCCCGCATCATCGACGACCATGACCCGGGGCGCCCGCGGAAGGTCCTCGGGCGCCTCCGGTCGACGGACGCGCATCGCGCTGCCGCGCGGACTCACGATGCGACCTCGCCGGGAGGCGCCGCGGCGAGCGGGAGCAGAAACGTGAAGCACGCTCCACCGAGCTCGCTGGAGTCGACACGGAGCTCTCCGCCGTGCGCCGCCACGATCCGGCGGCAGATCGTGAGTCCGATCCCCAGGCCCGCGGACTCCGAGCCGACGCCCCGGACATAGGGCTCGAAGAGACGCTCGCGGTCGGCCTCGGGAATCCCGGGGCCATCGTCCTCGACCGAGACGCGGACGCGGGAGCCGGCGATGCCGTCGCGGCTCCGCGGTCCGAGGACCTCCGTCGACAGACGAATCCGTCCCTTCTCGCGGCCATGACGCAGGGCGTTCGTGATCAGGTTCGTGACGACCTGCTCGATCCGGGCGACGTCGAGAACGACGCTCCGGACGCCGCCCCACGCCGTCTCGACCCGCCGACCCCGCTCTTCGAGCAGCGGCGAGAGCGACTCGAGCAGCGAGCGGAGGGTCTCGTCGAGATCGGCGCGGCGCAGATCGAGCGGGAGCGACCGGGGCGATCGGGGCGCCGCGGAGAGCAGGTCCGCGACGAAGCCATCGAGTCGCCGACAGGCCCGGAGACATTCATCGACATAACGATGCTGCGCCGCTCCAAGCCTGCCCTCCGTCTCGCCCTGAAGCAGCCGGGCGAAGCCGGAGATGACCGTGATCGGCGTCCTCAGCTCGTGACTCACGAGGTGGATGAGCTCCGCCTGCTCGCGGCGCTGCAGAGCGAGCCGGCTCTCGAGAAGGGCGATCCGCTGCTCGGCCTCGACCAGTGCCTCGCGCGGATCTCCCGCAGACCGGGCTCCGTGGGAGCGCCGCGCGAGCGACTGCGAGACCTCGATTTCCGGACCGGGAGAGGGATCCACTGCTCTTGCTGGCTCCAGACTGCGTGCGACGCCCGAGGACCGCTCTCGGCGGCCCGACCGCGTGGCGTGGTATCGTCGGAGGCGCGCCCGTGCCCCACGCGGTCTGGAGGGTCCATCGGCGTCTCGAGGAGCCCGCTGAAGGGGCTTTCCCCACAGCCGGTCTCCCGGAGGAGAGCCGTCGAGCTTCGACGCACTCCGCCTGCGAGTCGATGATCCGCACAGCAGGACCGCTCCAGGGAGAGGACCCGGATCCGAAGGGAACGCCCCGCTCGGGGAGCCCACCCCGAGCAAGAAGGCAGGCGGCAGAGGACAGGAATCGAGTCGTTGACCGATCGCTCCCGCAGAAGAAGATCTCCGGAGGCAGAGCCTCCTGCGACGGCAGATCGTCGGCAACGCGGCGCCTCGGAGGAGGAGTCGTCCCGGCGCCGCTCGGCCCGAGAGCGGATCGAGGCGCTCTCCCGCGAGATCCGTCGGCATGACGCGCTCTACTATCGTGAAGACGCGCCCGAGATCACGGACGCCGAGTACGATGCGCTGCGCCGGGAGCTGATCGCGCTCGAGACCGAGTTCCCCGAGCTCCAGAGCCCCGATTCGCCGTCCCAGCAGGTCGGCGCGCCGCCCTCCGAGGGCTTCCAGACGGCTCCCCATCGAAGCCCGATGCTCTCGCTCGACAATGCGATGAACGCCGACGAGATGAGGGCCTTCGACGCCCGGATCCGGCGACTTCTCGAGGCTCCCGGACCGATCGAGTACATGGCCGAGCCCAAGCTCGACGGCTCGGCGATCGAGCTGATCTACCGTCGCGGCCGCCTCGTCCAGGGCCTGACCCGAGGCGATGGACAGACGGGCGAGGACGTGACCGCGAACCTGCGTCCCGTCGCCTCGATCCCGCACCGACTCGATTGCGCCGAGAACCAGGCGCCCGAGATCGCCTCCGTTCGCGGGGAGGTCGTCCTCCCGCTCGAGGCCTTCGAGACCCTGAATGCCTCGCGTCGGGAGCGGGGACTGCGGCCCTTCGAGAACCCCCGCAATGCGGCGGCCGGCAGCCTGCGCCAGATCCACGACGTCGACCTCGAGCGGCTGCAGAGCCTCGAGCTCCGGGCCTATGGCCTCGCAGAGGGACGCCCGGACGCGATCGAGCGGCAGTCCGGGATTCTCGAGCAGCTCGTCCGATGGGGCTTCATCGTCAGTCCCGAGATCGGTCCCTGCGTCGGGGTCGACGCGGCCATCGCCTTTCACGAGGCGCTTCAGAGCCGACGCGGAGAGCTCCCGGTCGAGATCGACGGCACCGTCTTCAAGGTCGATCGGCTCGATCAGCAGGCGGAGCTCGGCACCCTCGCCCGCGCACCGCGATGGGCGATCGCCTTCAAGTTTCCACCCGAGCAGGCGGAGACCGTCCTCGAGGACATCGAGGTCCAGGTGGGCCGAACCGGTGCCCTCACGCCCGTGGCCCGCTTGCGGCCGGTCCGCGTCGGAGGCGTGACCGTCTCGAATGCGTCGCTCCACAACCAGGACGAGCTCGAGCGCAAGGACATCCGGGTCGGCGACCGGATCGTGATCCAGCGCGCGGGCGACGTCATTCCCCAGGTGGTTCGCGTCCGACTCGATCGCCGTCACGAGGCGGTCGCCGAGGGACTCCGACTCGAACGTCGGCCCATGCCCGGGCACTGTCCGGTCTGTGGGTCGGAGACCGTACGACTCGTCGGTGAGGCCGCCACCCGCTGTCCGAACGTCGACTGCCCGGCCCAGCTGAAGAACAACCTGAGGCATCTCGCCAGCCGGGCCGCTCTCGACATCGACGGCCTGGGCGAGAAGCTCGTCGATCAGCTCGTCGAGGCGGGCCTCGTCTCGCGGCTCTCCGACGTCTTCGCCCTCGAGGAGGCGCAGCTCGTCGAGCTCGAGCGCATGGGCGCCCGCTCTGCCGCCAATCTGATCGCGGCGCTCGATCGCGCCCGACGCACGACTCTGGCGCGACTGCTGATCGCGCTCGGCATCCGGCATGTCGGAGAGACCGTCGCGGAGATCCTCGCCTCGCATTTCGGCGACCTGCCGAGCCTGCTCGCCGCCGAGCGCGAAGAGATCGCCGCTCTCGAAGGAATCGGGCCCGTCATCGCCGACAGCGTCGCCCGTTTTCTGCAGGATCCGTCGAACCGCCGGGAGATCGAGCGCTTCCGGGAGCTCGGCGTCGTCCTGGCGGCGGCCGCCTCGCCCGACGAGCGGACCGGTGCACGCTCGACCGCGCTCTCGGGACTCGGCTTCGTCCTGACGGGCACGCTCAGCGTTCCGCGCAGCGAGGTGAAGGCGCGCATCGAGGCCGCGGGCGGTCGGGTGACGGGCTCCGTCTCCGGAAAGACGAGCTATGTGGTCGCGGGCGAGGATCCGGGGAGCAAGGTCGAGAAGGCCGCCCAGCTCGGCGTCGAGGTCATCGACGAGAGCGGACTCGAGGCCCTGATCCGCTCGGGCGAGACGCCCTGAATCCGAGGACGACGCCCCGTCTCCCGGCCCCGGTCGTCCTCCCGGCCCGGAGTCAGCCGGCGCGCTCACGGACGCCAGCGGGTCCAGCCGCGGTCAGGGTCGGTCGAGCGCGAGAATCCGGATGACCGACCGCTCGAAGGGCGGTCCCTCGCCGACCAGCACCGATCGCATGACCTCGCGTCCGAAGGTCGGGTAGGCAGGAGCCCGAGCGATCCGCCACTCGAGCCCCTCGAAGAGGACGAGCTCCACGCGCGATGGGTCCGGCCCTCCCGATCCGATCCCGGCGACCGGTGCCTCCGGGTCGGGCGCCGAGCCACCGCTCGCCTCGCCTCGAGCGAGCGCCCCGCCCTCCCCTCCTCGCCGCACGGCCAGGGCTCGAGGGGGCGGGCCGTCTTCGAGGAGCTCGACGGACCAGGCCGGATCGAGGGGCAGCAGGAGACGCGCGGTGCGGCACGGACCGGTGATCCGGTCGACGAGGGTGACGGCGTCGGGCTCGACCCGAAAGCTCCGATGATGGCTCGCGCCTGGGCGCGACCAGACCTCGACCCGGCCCTCGGCCCGATCCGTCCCGTTCCAGGCGACCCACTCGACGAGGGGACGCCCGCCGATGCGGTGGGCCGACCAGATCTCCGCCTGCTCCTCTCCGTCGAGGACGATCGTGGCGGCCTCGGTCCGCTCCGCGAGCCCGTGGTCGGCG
>CAYXLY010000382.1:0-4804 GCA_964466005.1 uncultured Spirochaetaceae bacterium
GGGGAGCCGCGGAACCGGAAGGAGAAGCGGAAGGAAGGGAGGAGAGGGGAATGCCGGCAGCGACGCGACTCTATCTGGCCCGTCACGGAAGCACGGTCGTGTCCCATGAGGATCGGTTCGCGGGATCGAGCGACGTCGAGCTCTCGGAGCGAGGACGCGAGGAGGCGGAGCGGCTGGGCCGTCGTCTGGCGGACCGGAGATTCGCCGCGATCTATACGAGTCCCATGCGTCGCAGCGTCGACACGGCGACACGAGTCGCTGGGCCTCACGATCTCGATCCGCGACCGAGTCCAGAGCTGGTCGAGGTCGATCACGGTCGATGGGAGGGGCTCACCCGCCGCGAGGTGGAGTCGAAGTTTCCGCAGGAGCATGCCGACTGGGAGAGGGATCCGTTCAACACCGCGCCCCGGGGCGGAACCACCGGCGCGGTCGTGGTGACCCGGGTCGTTCCCTTCATCCAACGCATCGCGCGTGAGCATGCCGGGCGTGAGATCCTGGCCGTCTCGCACAAGGCCACTCTCCGTCTGCTCACCGCGATCCTCCTCGGCATCGATCCGCGCCGTTACCGGGACTTCCTCGATCAGCGTCCTTGCGCGCTCTCGCTCTTCGAGCTTCGTGACGCCTCGAGCGCCAGGCTGCTGCTCTTCAACGACGTCTCGCACCATGCCCCTGACCACTGACCACCCCCCCCGATCACACGCCGGCTCACGATCGATCCTGACGCCCATGGAGAGCGGGATCGGGGAGACCCGAGGACGAGGCGTTCGGAGGTCCGGAGCGCAGACGGACCGCCGGAGTCGAAGAGGCGGCTGGCATTGGGCTTGCAGCTCTCTCGACGAGATCAGAAGAGCGGAGAACGCGTCCACCAGGGATCTCGGTCGATCGGAGCCCGACGGGCCGGGGCTGGAGAACGCAGCCTGCGAGGTCGGGCCAGACGGGATCGAGTGATCGACCGGACAATCCGAGGAGTCGGCCGTCACGGTCATGAGAGCGGCAACATGAAGCAAGGGGCTCCGGGGGCGAGCGATTCTCCGCTCGCCACGAAGATGATCCGAGGAACCCGGGTGCCGGCACTCGGGTTCGGAACCTATCAGCTCGAGGGCGAGGTCTGCCGGTCGGCCGTCCGCTCTGCGATCGACGTCGGGTTCCGGCACGTCGACACCGCGAGGATGTACGGCAACGAGAAGGAGGTCGGCGAGGGCATCGCCGAGAGCGGACTCGATCGCGGGGAGCTCTTCCTGACGAGCAAGGTCTGGTGGGATGCGCTTCGCCCCGAGGAGATCGAGTCCGAGATCGACGCGAGCCTGCATGATCTGGCCACCGATCATCTCGACCTGGCCCTGATCCATTGGCCCAATCCGGATCAGCCTCTCGAAGAAAGTCTCGACGCCTTCCGTCGCCTGAAGAGCGAGGGACGCGTCCGTGAGTTCGGTGTCAGCAACTTCCCGCCTTCCCTCTTCGAGCGGGCCGTCCAGCTCGGAGGGGTTTTCTGCAATCAGGTCGAATACCATCCACTGCTCGCGCAGGACGAGCTGCTCGCCCTGGCTCGCGAGCATGACGTCCTCCTCACGGGCTATGCGCCGCTCGCCCAGGGCGAGACGATCGGATATCGGGAGCTCGAGGAGATCGCGGCGAAGCACGGCAAGAGCAGCGAGCAGGTGGCCCTGCGTTGGCTGCTCGAGCAGGATCACGTGGCCGCGATTCCGCGCTCCTCGAAGCCGGAGCACATCGAGAGCAACTTCGACGTCTTCGATTTCGAGCTCGACGACGACGATCGCGCGGTCATCGACCGTCTGCCGAAGGATCGGAGGCAGGTCGATCCCTCGTTCGCACCCGACTGGGAAGAATGAGGCCAGGGGGCTCGCGGGGCTCGCCCTGTCGCTCCTCGCGAGGCGGCATGCCTCGGGCTCGGGGCGATCGAGAAGCGAGCGGAGGCGACCTTGCGCGGAGCGCGCGCGGACCCGGTCGTGACCGGAAACGAGTCGTCGATGGCACGGGCGTTGCAAATCTCGGTTCCTCTAGATGCCCACCGGATGGATCCGCCGCACGGATCCGACGGGTCGAATCCGCATCTCACTGCGATGCTCCGAACCCGGGAGCCGACTGTTGGCCGAGCCGCAGCGCTGCCGAGCGACCGAGCCGCGGCGCCGCCGATCCGAGAAGGAAAGAGGATGCGCAGCTTCGATCGAACGTCCATGAGGATCCGAATGCCCGTCTCGATCGGCCTCTGCCTCCGTGGTCGCAGAAGCGGCCTCCCCGGTGGCGACAAGGCCCACCCTGTCGGGCGGCTCGCGAGCGGGGCTGTGGGATTCTGCGTGGCTCTCGCGCTGTGGAGCTCGGGTGCCGTCGGTCAGGTCCTTCAGCCGGGCTTCGACCCGGGTCTGCTCGGGGAGACCGGAGGAAGTCGCGCTTTCGGAGTGGCGATTGCGGATTTTACCAGCGATGGGACGAGCGATGTCGTGGCTGGAGATACGGCCGGTGATGTCAGGCTCTTCGCGGGGCGAGGAGATGGCACGTTCGAGGCGCGCGGCCGCGTGGTCGACATGAGCTTCACCGACGCCTTCGGCCTGACGGTCGGCGACTTCGATCGGGACGGCTTCCAGGACTTCATGCTCGGGCGCGCCAGCAGTCTGGGCGACGGCGAGGTCTTGCTCTATCTCGGTCGAGGGGATGGAACCTTCGAGAAGAGCGGCTTCCCGGAGCTGGGGCTGGTGATCGGGGACGCCGGAGACGAGGCGGTCGTGCTGGCGACGGCGGACGTGGACGGAGACGGCGATCTCGACGTGGTCGCGGGCGACGTCTCGACGGGCCCGGGCGACACCGCCGATGTCGTGCTCTTTCGGAACCAGCTGGAGGTCCTGGGAGGGGCGCTGGCCTTCGTTCCCGAGGTGATCTTGAGCGGCGTCGACCGCGGCTTCTCTCCGGATCCCGAGGATCCTCCGTACTTCCCACCGGACTCCGGCTTCTCCTGGGAGGCCTACGGCCTGGCGTTCGGAGACGCCGACGCCGACGGAGATCCGGACCTGCTGCTCCTGGATCAGGCCCACTACCTCTACGTCTACTCGAATGACGGATCCGGGGGCTTCGAGCCCATCCGCTACGAGAATGTCGGGGGGCGCCCCTTCGCCTTCGAGCGCCTGGATCCCACGGGCTTCGCGCCGGCTCAGGCCGCACTCGCCGCGGGGGACCTGAACTCCGACGGACTCGTGGATCTCGCGGTCTCCTTCCAGAATGGCTCGGTCGGAAGTGGACCGGGAGAGGTCTTCGTCTGGGTCGGTGAAGGAGTCGATCAGGCGGGGCGACCGACCTTCTCCGGCGGAGGGCTGGCCGGCGCGGCCGGCACGGACGTGCGGGGGCTCGCGATCGGTCAGCTCGATCCCGAGGTGGATCTGCTCCCGGACATCCTCTTCGGAAACTTCCAGGGAGAGCTCTGGGGTCTCTTCGCGGATCTCACCGACAGCGATGGCGACGGGATCATCGACGACGTCGACAACGCGCCCCTGATCTTCAATCCACCCGTCGTCGACATGAACACCGACGGCAGCCTCAACCGCTTCGATCAGCTCGACGCGGACGACGACGGCACGGGTGATCCGACGGACGCCGACGACGATGACGACGGAGTGCCCGACGAGAGGGACAATTGCGTGCTGACCGCGAACTCCTCCCAGAGTGATCGCGACGCAGACGGTCTCGGAGACGCCTGCGATCCGCGCAACGATCTCGACGAGGACGGTGACGGCGTGACCGATGGTCCCTTCGATCCGGATCTCCGCGCCCACGCGATCGCCGCCAAGGCGCGGTGGGCGAGGAGCGATACGCATTTCGTGATCCGGATCGACGCGCTTTCCAGGGCGTTCCAGAACGAGTTCACCCAGGTCTTCACGGATGCAGGAATCCTCGATCCGGCGAGCTGGGAGCAGAAGAAGTTCGAGAGCTACAACGGCATCGGAGATGCCCCGGCGGAGCCCGGCTATCAGGTCCCGGAGGACCTGCCTGGCGGTCTCGACGTGCCCATCACGCTGGTCGTGATCCCGAAGAAGATCTGGGATGCCTTCGGAGACCCGGATCCGATCCGCTGGATCAACGATCGGAACTCGAACGCGAACCTCGAGATCGGCCAGCATGGCACCTATCACGCGAACAACACGCCCCTGGGAGACTGGGCGACGCTCGAAGACCGCAACTTCTTCGCTTGCGAGACGTGCGGCCTGTCCTTCCGGACGGTCTACCAGCTCTTGCGGGTCGGGCAGCGCACGCTCCTCGGACGGTACGAGGAAGACCCCTGGATCCAGCAGTCGGGCGCCGATCCCGCGACCTCCCCGCGAATCGACTGGTCGGACGCCGCGAACCCGCTGATCGGCTATGCCCCGCCCTTCAACACCTCGGACGCCGTCTCCCGGGACGCGGTCGCGCAGCTCGGCTACCGATCGTTCAGTGCCTCCGTCTTCGAGGAGGCGAGCCCGATCTTCACGCCGGGCGGCTCGCTTCTGAACCAGTTCGACGAGAGCGGCATGTTCCATGCGAGCGCCCTCTCTCAGGTGGATCCCGAAGACGTGGATTCGCTCGAGGGCCTCGTCGAGCCGGGCCAGCTGAACACCTGGCTGATCGAGGAGGTCGAGTGGTCGACGCGCTTCTGCAACGACCAGGCTCGGCTGACGCCCTGCGATGCTGCTCCAGGCGGGATCAATCGCGAGAACAACATGGTCGATCTCGAGCGTTGGGATCTCTGGCTCGAGCTCCTTGCCTTCGCCCGGGATCGGGGCGAGGTGATGACCATGAGCAACTATGCGCTGGCCGTGGC
>CAYXLY010000383.1:0-4792 GCA_964466005.1 uncultured Spirochaetaceae bacterium
GCGGGCGCGCTCGCGGTGGAGGATCCGTGCTGGCGTGGAGACGCCAGTGACGCGGACGCCTCTCCCGATGTCCCGATCCTGCCCGCCGGCGAGGTCGAGGTCACGATGGAGTCGTCGACCGGCGAGCTCGGCTTCCTGCTCGTCTCCGACGGAAGCGCCGAGCCCCGTCGCGTGCGTTGTCGGGCACCGAGCTTCTTCCATGCGCAGGCGCTGCCGGGATTGCTGCGAGGCGCGCAGCTCGAAGACCTGCTGCCGACGGTGGCTTCGATGCACCTCGTCTCCGGAGAGTGCGATCGATGAGCGAACGACCCGAGCGATCCTCTGCCGGAGGCCCGCCTCCCCTGCGCCCCTTCGGTCTGGTTCTGCGCCACGACGGGCGTTTTCTTCACGAGGGCGTGCCGATCCTGAACGCGCGGCTGCGTCGACATTTCGAGCGATCGGTGGCGTATCTGCCGGAGGAGGGAAAGTTCATCGTCCGGCTGCGGCATTTCCGGGCGGAGGTCGAGGTCGAGGAGGCGGGCTTCTTCGTGCGTCAGGTCGATCTCCCGAGCGGTGAGATCACGCTCTCCGACGGCAGTCGCGAGCCGCTCGACGTCTCGAGCCTGCAGGAGTCTCCCATCGACGGCGCACTCCTCTGCCGCGTGAAGCGGGAGGCCGTGACGGAGGGGCTTCTGGCCCGCTTCGACCACGGGGCGCAGGCGGAGCTGCTTCAGGCGGTCTCGCCGGCCGGCCCTTCCGCCGAGGAGGGATTCGTGCTCTCGATCGGGAACGAGCGGGTCCCGCTTCCCGATCTCGGCGGGGAGTCGGGGGCAGGGCTCGATTGACTGGGATGGGTCGCGCTGGTACATCCTCGAAGCCGGATTCCTCCAGAGGGCGTCGATCGCGTCGGGGTCTCGCTGGAGTCCGGGAGGCCCCTCTCGGCCGCACGGACCGTCCGCATGGATCCCGCGCGGGCGAGATCGACGATGACCGAGGCCTCCGAGGCGGCGTAGCCAAGTGGTAAGGCACGGGCCTGCAAAGCCCTGATCCCCGGTTCGAATCCGGGCGCCGCCTCCATCCGGGTCCCATGCCCGGCTCCGTTCGACCCCCGAAGCGTGGCTCGCGCCGCGCGAGGGGACAGCGGCTCGGGACGCGTCAGGGAGCGGAGCCGAAGACGCGAGGCGAGCGCAGGAGGGCAGCCAGTGGGCAGTGAACACGATGCACTCTCGAGAGCCGGCATCCAGGCCGACGCAGCGCTCGCGGACGACTCCCGTCCCGGAGCCGAACCGAGCGCGGAGCCGGACCTCCGGGCCCCCGCCCGGAGCGGGGGAAGAGCCGCCCTCGAGCATTTCGCGCCCCGGCCGGCCGAGGCCTTTCACGCTCTCTCGACGGCCGCATGGCAGGCCATGGCCGAGGCGGAGCGGGTGGATCTCTTCGACCTCGCCGCAAAGGCGGTGGCGGGTCTGCAGGGGCTCGCGCCCCTCGAGCGTCCGACCCACCTGGGCGAGAGCCCCTGGGCCGCCGCGGATCCGACGGCCTGGCGGCAGATCGAAGGGCTCGACGACAGCGATCGCGCCGCGCTCCGATTCGCGGAGCAGATGAGCTTCGACGTCGCGAGCCTGGGAGAGTCCGAACGCCAGGGGCTCTTCGAGGCCCTCGGCCCGGATGCACCGGCCTTTGCGCAGGCAGTCTATGCGGCGGACCTGCTGCCCCGGGCGCGAGGCGCGCTCGACGCGCTCTTCGGGCAGAGCGAGAGCTGGTCTCGGCCGGAGGCAGGCGGACGCACGGCCGGCGCCGACCTCCCCGGAGCGATCGACGAGATCATCCGACGGATTCCGGCCCTGCAGTGGCTCGATCCGGTGACGACGGAGCTCGTGCGACTGCTCGGTGCGCGGCGACATCGATGTCGGATCTGTCAGTCGCTGCGGAGCCGGTCGGCGATGGTGGCCGGCGCGGGGGACGCGATGTTCGACGCGGTCGACGACTTCGCCGCGAGCGATCTCGGGCCGGCTCACAAGGCTGCGCTCGCCTTCACTGAGGCGATGATCGGGACGCCCGGGCGCATCGGAGAGGGCGTGGCTCGTGGGCTGCGCGCCCACTTCGAGCCGGCTGCCTGCGTCGAGCTCGTGCTCGACCTCACGCGCAACGCCTCCAACAAGGTGGCGGTGGCGCTCGCCGCCGACGCGCCGCGCGTCGAGACGGGCTACGAGGTCTACGACGTGACGCCGGAGGGCGAGCTGCTCTACGGCCTCGAGGCCCCCTGAGAGCCGCGCCGTTCCGGCATCCGGCATCCGGCTCCCGGCTCCGTGAGCCCCGGGAAGTGCTCGGCTCCGGCGGCCCCCTCGCTCGCGGCCGCCCGATCTCTCCTCGACCGTGCCCTCCGTCTCGAAGGGCCGGTCTCCCTCGTTGCGCGAGCCGAGGACACGACCGGGCATGCGGGCAGGGGCTCGCGGTCGAGCGGAGCGCTCGGAGGGGCGAGGGGATAGACTTCCGCCCCTGTGCCCGGGTGGCGAAATGGGTAAACGCGGGCGACTTAAAATCGCCTGGCCTCTGGCCGTGCAGGTTCGAGTCCTGCCCCGGGCACCGTTCCGACGCGTACGGATATGCTCGCATGCGCTTCGAGTCGGGCGACGACCCGATGCAGAGCTTGGCGATACCGGTAACCGGACCCGATCCCTCCCCGTGATCGCTCGGCCCGATCGTCCAGGTAAGGAGCCACCCCGTCCCTTCAGTCGGGCAGTCGGGGGCATCGCCGGGCATGGCGGTCGAGTGGGCCTGCATGGAGACCGCGCGGCCTGCCGAGACCGCGGCCTGCGGTCAGTCCGAGGATCCCGGGCCGGAAGAAGCCCTGTCGAGGGAGTCGGAGAGTCGCTCGCGGATGTCGTCGGTAGCGAGCAGCTCCTCGAGCGCATCCCGATCGAGCAGCGTGGTGCGCTGATAGTTCTGATCGGGACGCTGGATCTCGATTCGGAAGATCTCTCGCGGCGAGTCGAAGACCTGTCGGATGCGCAAGGACTGGTCTTCGTCGCCCTCGAGGATCTGGGCTCGCAGCGAGTTCACGATGCGATCGCTGCGATCTCCGCAGAGACTGAGCGGATCCATCGCGTCGAGGTCACTGCGTCTCGCTCGTCCGAGGAGCTTGAAGGTGCCGGGCGGTCTCATGGGAACGCGAAGCATACCCGTCGTTCGAGGCGCGATTCAAGCACCGACCGCTTCGAAGACGTGTCCAGGAAGGATTCCACGCTTCATCTCACATCCGGCAGGCGGCGACGGACGGGGATGGATGGCGACGGATGGAATCGATCGATTCGAGACGGGCGTCGCCGGTCGCCGGGCAGGTCCGAGACCTCCGGATTCCCCCTGGGCTGGCGCTCACGCGAAGCGGCGGCGACGGACCGGTCGAGGCTGCGTCGTTCCCGGGCAGCGCACTCGGGCATGCGTCTCCGGGTAGCGGAGGAGGCTCTTCGGAGAGCCGCTTCGAGCTATGCTCCCACGCTGAGCAGGATTCGCCTCTCCACGACGCCCATCCTCGTCGCGCGACGAGCCGGGACCGGCCCCTGCAATCCGGCATCGGAGTCCCATGTCGAAGCCTCGTTCGTCTTCTCGCCGTCGCATGCCGCGTGAGAGCGCCGCAACCTCGACGCACTGGCTCACGGGCATCCACCCGGTGCGGGAGGCGCTTCGGGCCCGTCGTCGTCGGCTCGATTGCCTCTGGGTGCGCATGGAAGAGTCGTCGGGCCCGGCCCCTCGAGAGCGGGCCGAGCTGGTCGAGCTGGCTCGACAGGCGGAGGTTCCGGTCGAGGAGGTCGAGGCCAGGCGTCTGGCTCAGCGCGTCGAGGCCGATGGGAATGCCCAGGGCGTCGCTCTTCGAGTCGGTCCCCTGCCCGAACTCACGCTCGAGACCCTGGTGGCGCAGGCGTGCGAGCCGGAACCGGGCGGGAATCTCCTGGCGCTCGACGGCGTCGAGGATCCCCAGAACGTCGGCGCGTTGGCTCGCGTCGCCGAAGCTGCCGGCGTGCGAGGGCTGATCCTGACCCAGCGAAGAGCGCCCGCGCTGACCCCCGCCGTCAGTCGGGCGTCTGCAGGCGCGATCGAGTGGCTGCCGGTCGCCCGGGTCCCGAATCTATCGCGGGCGCTCCAGGAGCTCCAGAAGGACGGCTACTGGGTCGTCGCGGCGGCGCCGTCCACCGGGGAAGGCCTCTACCAGATGGAAGACAAGCTCCTGACCGGCCGGCTCGTCGTCGTGCTCGGGAGCGAGGGGGCTGGAGTTCGGGCCAGCGTGCTCGCCCAGGCCGATCATCGGGTCGAGATCCCCATGCGGGGTCGCATTCAATCCTTGAACGTCTCGACGGCAGGGGCCGTGCTCCTCTACGATCTGGTGCGTCGCGCAGAGGCGAGCGGAAGCGAGGGGTGAGGGTAGAGCGGGTAGACGGGGTAGAGAGAGGGGATCAGGGCCGGGCTCCCCCACCTCGGAGCGCGTTCCCCGGAGGATTTCGAGGGTCGGCCATGGCTTCGCCCCGCCTGGCCTCGGGGTCGGCTCGCAGCGCCTCCGGGCCGGCGCGGAGTGCGGCGAGCGGGCGAGCGGAGGAAGAAGAGGAGGGGAGGAAGATCGGGGTGCGAGCCAGCCTGACCGCTCCCGATCAGCCCGATCCGTCTCGAAGCAAGAGGGAGCGCGGGATCGCGACGGCCGAGGAACTCTCCGGGGGACGGTTGCCGTCCGGGAGCGAGGCGGTCTATAGTCGGCCTCGAGCGAATCCTGGCTGGCGTAGCTCAACTGGTAGAGCATCGGATTTGTAATCCGAAGGTTAAGGGT
>CAYXLY010000384.1:0-4781 GCA_964466005.1 uncultured Spirochaetaceae bacterium
GACGGGTCCCCCGACGGCGACCAGGTCGGCATCCCGGGCCGGGTCGAGCAGCCTCCGCAGGATCGATTCCAGCCAGCCCGGCCGAGGCAGCGTGTCGTCGTCGGTGAAGGCGATCACCTCGCCCCGGGAGCATTCGATGCCGCGGTTGAGAGCGTGGCTCTTGCCGCGTCGGGGCTCGAACACGACCCGATCGCAGACGGCCTCGAGCTCTCGGCGGCGGGTCGCCGACAGGCTCGATTCGGGTCCGTTGAGGACGAGGACGATCTCGGCGTCGAGCCCGTCCGCCTGCGGCCGCGTGATCTGGAGAAGATCCCGGAGCGAAGGTCGGTCGTCGAGCGCCGCGACCAGCACGCTGGCTCGCGGTTCCGCTCCGTTCGTCCCGTCGCTTCGGGTCCGGGCCGCCTCGAAGGCGACCCTCGCGTCTGCGATCTCCGGCGGCGGACTGGGAGCGCGCATCAGGCGGCTCCCCCTCGAGCCCGGTCACTCACGAGGAGAGGCCCAGGAGCTGCCTCGCGCGACTCCGGATCCGGGCGGGGAGAGGACGGCCGAAGCGCTCGAAGAAGAAACGACGATCGACCCTCCGATCGAGCTCCGCTCGCGGGGGGTGGACGAGGGGCATCGGGATGGAGCGCGTCGGCAGGCAGCGATCCCGGCCCTCCTCGCTCCAGGAGTGGGTGGCCCGCTCGTCGAAGCCCAGATTGCTGACGAGGTTGACGGCGGGATTGATGCAGAGCCCCTCGTGCTTGAAGACGTGATGGAACCATTGGTAGTCCCACGTATCGATCCGGTTCTCCACGACCTTGTCCATTCGGCGGCAGAGCGGGCGTCCTCCCTTGTAGTAGTCGGCCAGTCTCCGGAGGAACTCCGGACGATCGTCGGCCCAGTCGCGCAGCTCGAAATCGTAGCCCTTCCACGCCCGCGCCCAGGTGGCCCAGCCCCAGATGCGCGGAAGCGAGGTGAAGAAATAGCTCTCCCCTCTCGGCGGCCGGATCCGCGAGGCCTGCTCCCCGGTCACGTTCATGACGCGTGGGTCGTCGCGGTAGCGCTCGAGCAGCTCGCGACAGAATCCGAAGAAGCTGGGGTCGGGCAGACAGTCGTCCTCCAGGATGATCGCCTCCTCGAAGCGGGAGAAGACGCGGTCCAGCCCGCTGGCGATCCTCCGGCCGCAGCCGAGGTTGTGCTCGGAGAAATCCTCGATGAGGTCGCAGTCCCAATCGACCCGCTCGAGCACGGCTCGCGTCCTGGCCACCCGCTCGGGATCCTCCGGTCGGCCGGGACGGGGACCGTCCGCGATCACGTAGAGCGTCCGCGGGCGCGCCTCGGCGATCCGCGCGAGCACGCGCTCCGTGAGGTCGGGACGGTTGAAGACGATGAAGACGACCGGGGTCTCCAGCACGGAACGCGTCATCGCTGCCTCTTGCTCCCGGCTCCCGGCTCCCGGCTCTGCCGCTCGCCCCGCTCGGAAGGTATCACGCCGCCTCCGGAGGGCCTGGCTGGAGCGTCGTCTCTCCGCGCCCATCCGATCGTCGAGCGCCGCAGGCGACCGGGGCCCCGGACCACGCGGGTCAGCGCTTCATTCGGATCAGGGCCTCCTGGGCGACCGAGGCCAGCTGGACGCCGTCGCGCCGATAGATCGAGCCGAAGATCAGTCCGCGAGCGGCATGGGAGATCGGGCTCACGGTCGAGTAGAGCAGCCAGTCGTCGAAGCGGATGGGATGGTGCAGCCAGACCGCGTGGTCGAGGCTCGCGCCCATTCCGATCCGCCCCGGGAACCGTCCGTAGGCGCGCAGCGCCGTCGAGAGCAACGTCCGGTCCGTCGCGTAGACGAGTGTCGCCAGGTGAAGGGCCGGATCGTCCGGCAGCACGCCGCGCGGCCGGATCCAGAGATGGCGCTCCGGCTCCCGCGGCGCCTCGCTCTCGAACTCGCTCGGGTCGATCACGCGAATCTCGATCGGGCTCTCGAAGTGCTCGGGCTCCGGGTCGCCCAGCGCTCGGGCGCGCAGCGTGGACCACTCCTCGAGGCCGTCGGGGGAGGGCATCGCTGGCATCGATCGCTGGTGGCTGATGCCCTCCTCGGGCTGGGCGAAGCTCGCGGCCATGTTGAAGATCGCCTCGCCTCCCTGGTGCGCGACCACGCGTCGGGTCGTGAAGGTGCGGCCATCGCGGATGCGATCGACGACGAAGCGGATCGGTCGCGCATAGCGACCGGGCCGCAGGAAGTAGGCGTGGATCGAGTGGAGCAGCGGAAGCCGGGGCGGCGCACTCGACTCCGGGTCCCCGACGACGGTCGCGAGCGCCGCTCGGACCGCTTGGGCCGCCACGAGGCCGCCGAAGAGGCGACCGGAGCCGGGACCGGGATCCGCCAGGAAGAGATCGCGATCGAGGGGCTCGAGTGAGAGCCGGTCACAGAGATCGTCGATGCGCGTCCGCGATCCTGTGCGGGACGCCTTCGCCGGCTCTCCGGGGCGGCTCATCGAGCGGCCTCGAGGAGGGCGTGGCGCACGAGCTCGAGGCGGTCCTGGCCGAAGTAGAGGTCCTCGTGCCCGACGAAGAGGGTGGGGGATCCGAAGCCCCCCCGATCGATCAGCTCCTGCGTGTTCCGCCGCAGACGATCCTTGATCTCCGAGGCCTCCACGCGATCGAAGAAGGCGCCGGGGTCGAGTCCGACGTCGCTCACCACGCGCTCGAGGACGGACGGCTGGGAGATGTCCTCGAGATCCCGCCAGTAGGCCTCGAAGACCCGCCTCGCGAAGGGCTCCAGGAGCCCGGACTCCTCGGCGACGAGGCACCCGCGCATGGCGAGGACGCTCCGGACCGGGAAGACGTCCGGCCATCCGATCTCGAGCCCGCGGAAGCGGGCCCAGTCGGCCAGGTCCTTCTGGTGGTAGGCCCACTTGGCCGGAACGGGCCGGGCTCTCGCCTCGTAGACGCTCTCGTTGATCGCATTGAAGACGCCCCCCACCAGGATCGGCCGGAGGACGAGGGAGGCGCCCGTCTCGCGCACGATCGGGCCCACGCCCTCGAAGGCGAGGTAGGTCCAGGGGCTTCCGCAGTCGAAGAAGAGCTCGAGCTCGGTCATGGCTCCCCGCTCCGGCTGCTCGCCGGCGGCGCCGCACGGTAGCACCTCGGGGATCGCATCGAAGAGCCCTCGCCTCCCCAAGGTCGGGGTGCTCCCGAGGCTCCCCCGGGAGACCCGGTCTCGGGACGCCGGGAGGAATGGGTTGGATCAACTCCATTCAATAATTATATGTGATCTAAATTTAGATATGATAAAAATCTGACCGCAGCGAGAGCGGGGCTCGCGACCATGCGCGAGTCCAGGCGATCCCGGCTCGAACCGCTTTGCTCCGTCCGGGCGGAGCCCTCGAGCGGGATCGCTCGCGCTCGACGGGATCCTCCAGCCCCGGACGAGAAGGCCCTCGAAGATGCCCCCGACCCATCTCGCATCCAGAAAGGCGCGCACGCGCCGGTCGATGATCGAGAACGCGATCGCATTGTTTCGCGAAAAGGGCGTCCGCGCGGCGCGGGCGGCCGAGATCGCCGAGGCGAGCGGGGTCTCGACCGCCACCCTCTTCAACTACTTCTCCAATCGCAGCCTCCTGGCCGAGGCCTGGGTGCGCGAGGAGCTGATGGGGACCCTCGCGGCGCCCTGGATCGGGACGGCGGCCCCGCCCGGGCTCCGGGCCGGGCTGCGGCGAGCCTGCCGGGAGCTCGCCCGGATCTCGGCGCCGTATCCGGAGACGCGCCTCGAGGCCTGGCGCAGCGTCGGTCGGGCCTCGCCTCCGCAGGACCTGCGGGCGGGCGAGCTCCGAGCCCCGCTCGAGGCGCGGGTCGTCCTCGAGCAGGATGCGCAGCGCCTGCGCGGCGACCTGCCGGCCCGCGAGATCACCGCCCTGCTGGTGGACGCCGTGGAGGGCGCTCTCGTCGGAGAGCTCGAGCGCGTCGCCGGCTCGGGACGCGCGGTCGACGAGAGGGCCCTGGACGGGGCTCTGCGCGCGCGGGTCGACCTCGTCCTCGACGGCGCCCGCAAGCGTAACGAGCGGGTCCGGGCGCCGGGGACCCCCACCCGACCCGGCCCGGGGACGACGCCTCGTGCAGAGGCTCGCTAGCCGGGGGTCTACGAGTCGGCCTCCGAGATCGTGAGCGTCTCGGCGGCGATCACCTCGCCCTCGTCGGTGACGACCTCGACGGTCCAGTCACCCACCCAGTCCGGAAGCAGCCGCTTGCTGGACCAGACCCGCCAGCGCGGTCCGCCCACCTCGAAGGCGACCTCGGCCATCACTTTGTCCCGGTAGATCCAGCGATGGGTCACGCGATGACCCTGGAGATGTCTCAGGTCGCTGAAGAGGAAGATCTGCCGCGTCTCGTTCGAGACGAAGCTCACCTGGTCGACCGGCTCCCGCCCCTCGATCGCGGTCGTGAACTGAGCCATCGCGGTGGGCGGGACCCGGACGTCGCTTCCGGGGCCCTGCGAGCCGACGTCCTGCGGACCGGCTGCCTCCGCAGCCTCTGCCGGGGCATCGCTCGGGATCGCCGTCGCGGGTGCGGCCTGGCCCTCTGCAGACGCGCGCGGTCCGGCGGCCAGGGCGAGAGCGAGCGGCAATGCGATCCCGAGCGCGAGCCGACCGCCGGCTCCGAAGGCCTTCGGAGCCCCGGGTCTCGATCGGGTGCTCTGCGGGGCGGAGAAAGGCGGGGAATCGATCATGCGGGCGGGTCTCCTCTGGAAGCTCGAATCGAAGCTCGAAGGCGCCACTCGGGCTGCGGCGCGGAGAGAAACGTAG
>CAYXLY010000385.1:0-4767 GCA_964466005.1 uncultured Spirochaetaceae bacterium
TCGAGGATCTGGTCGAGTCGTTCCGCGAGCAGGGGGACCTGGGAGCTCGGCATGCGCAGCGCGCCGAAGGTGAACAGGCCCGAGATGATGTAGAAGCCCGAGATGCGGCCGCGCTCGTCGTGCTCCTTGACGAGGATCCGATCGATCCGGCCCGCCCGATGGATCCGCGACTCCGTCCAGCCCTTGCTGACCTGGACGATGCGCGGGTCCTCGAGCGAGTGACGCAGGCTGGGCGGAATCGCCGACCCGTGCCGAGCCTCGCCGAAGCGGCTCTCGGCGTCGGATCTCCACATGCCCAGCCCGTGCCCCGGACGCAGGGCGATCTCGAGCTCTTCTGGCTCTCCGTCCGCCCCACGAATGTCGTAGCTCCGCGCTCCCATGAACACGAAATGGTCCTCGACCAGCCAGTCGAGGAAGCGGCCGATCTTCGCGACGCGCTCGGCGCCGCCCTCGATGAAGTCCTTGGCGAACTCGACGTTCGCCCCGATCTCGCGCACGAAGCGGATCATCCGGCGGTGGTCGTCGGTCACGTTCGCGACCCAGCGCATGACCTGGTCGAGCTCGCCCTCGAGCTCCCGGGCGCGCGCCTCCTCGATCCTCGGATAGACCTCGACGTAGATCAGGGACTCGCGCGGCGCGTCGTCCTCCCCGACCGAGCGCAGCCTGCCCTTCTCGTCCCGCCCGATCGGGAGCGTGGGATGCAGGAACATCTGCTCCTGCATCCGATGACGGCGGAGGAAGAGCCTCAGCGTGTCGACCAGGAAGGGGCGGTCGCGCTGCAGAATCTCGATCACGCTCCGTCCCGGCAGGTCTGCGGGCAACCGGACCCGGACGTGGCGCTCGCCCTCGCCGCGCTCACGAGCGAGCTCGAAGGCCTCCCCCGCCGCCGCGAGCAGCCCCTCCGCGCCGTGCGTCTGGAGGGGGCGTCCTTCGGCGCCGGCCAGGAAGCTGCGCGCGAAGTCCGCGAAGCAGGACCCCTCCTTGCCGCGCGCGCGAGCCTCGCGCTCGATCGCCTCCTGCAATGCCTTTCGTGCTTCCCGGAGCTCCAACGTCACGATCGCGGCCCGCCTTCCCCACATCGCCGCGCCTCGCGAGCGCAGCGATGAATCGAGTCGTTTGCTCGGATCCTAGCAGCCGCCCGGGGCGCCCCTGGGAGTCGGGGGTCCGCATGCCGGTCGTGCTCACGAAGGGGATCGCGACGCGGGGTCGCGATCCGGACGGGAGCGGCTGCTCGGGTCGCAGGGAGAGTCCGGATCGAAACGAGAGCCATGGCGGAAGCCCCCCTCAGACCGTGTCCGGGAGGTTGCGGAGGATCGCTTCGAGGCTCGGCGCCCGCTCGAGAAGGTCGACGATCCGTCGCGCCGGTCGCCGCCGGATCCCGGGGAGGAAGCACTCGCCCCGATCGACGTCCGGCTCGAAGCCGAGGCTCCAGGGGGCCTCGAAGCGGCAGGCGGGCTCGGGCGCGTCGGCGCGGGCGCTCGCGTCGAGAAAGATCCAGCTTCGCGTCGGCGCCCAGAAGACGGCGTTGAATCCATGCACGACGAAGCGCTCGTCCCGGTCGCCATCGCACTCGTCGTCGCGCACGTCGTCGCGCACGCGCGCATAGCAGAAGCCCGTCGGATGCCCGGCGAAGCGCATCAGCGCCGCGAGGAGATGGCTCTGGGCATGGCAGAGCCCCGCGCCTTCCTTCAGCACCTCGCTCGCCCGGCAGGTCCGCACGTCCCTCTCGCCGTCGAGGGCGTGTGCGATCTCGTCGCGCACGAAGCGGAAGATCCGCTCGACCCGCGCCTCGGGCCCGTCCGCCCCCTCGATCAGGCGGCTCGCCTTCTCGGCGACCGCGGGCGTCTGCCAGTCGATGACGATCGTGTCCTCGAGATAGCGACCGAGGTCGGTGCTCTCGGGCTCCGGCAGGGGCGCGCTCATCCCTCGCTCATCCCTCTCCCGTCTCCCGCTCCTCGCGACGGCGCTCGAGCAGGTCGCGCACGATCACCGCCGGGACGCCGAGCGCCCGAAGCGCGGTCGTGACGACGTTGCCGATCGAGCGGTCGAGATCGAAGACCCGTTCGCCGTCCTGCTCGGCGAAGGCGGGCTGATGCGCGTCGATCAGCGCCACGCGGTCGCCGCCGAGCTCCATCTTCAGGTAGTCGACCGAGGGCTGGACGTTCTCGACGTAGAAATCGAAGCGACTGCGCAGCGCCCTCGCGTCGTCGTCGGCGCGTCCCCGGCGCCCGGCGCGATGGGTCATCTCCGCCTTGCTGATCGAGAGATGGAGCACCTTCAGCACGGGGATCCCGAGGCTCCGGAGGAAGGCGAGCAGATGGCGGGCGGCCTCCACGGTGCGGGGATAGCCGTCGAGGATGAAGGGACGATCCCGCGCGCCGTCCTCGCCCGTCGACACGCTCTCGATCTCGGCCGCAATCAGCTCCTGGGTCCAGCGATTCGGGATCAGCAGCCCCCGGGCCGTGCAGTATTCCAGCCAATCGAGCTGGCTGACCTCGGCCCGGCCGCTCACCTCGTCCGAGATGAACCGGCTCGGCTGCCGACCGAAGAACTTCTCGAGATCCGTCAGATGGCGCCGGACCTTCTCGCTCAGCTCTTCGCTCGTATCGAGACAGTCGAAGAGGCTCTGGCTGCGGGAGAGCGCGTGGCGGCTCTCCAGCAGATCCTGGAAGGAGGCGTCCTCCTTGGCACGCTCGATCGTCGACCGCAGGATCTGGCCCATCGAGAGATGGCGCCTCGGGTCGATGGAGAGCACGTCGCAGAGGGCGCTCGCGACCTCGCCCTTTCCGCAGCTCGAGGGTCCCGTCAGGATCACCACGCCCGGACCGCGCAGCGAGACGCGCTCGACGCGGATCAGCGGCCGCGGACCGGCGCCGGCCGACGGGCTCGTCATGGTCTCTTCCTCCGGGCCCCGCGGCAGCCGAGGCCCTCCGGCTCTTCGGTCGGGAGCGCGGAGAACGTTACCCTCTGCCCCGGATGATCACTCAGGAGTCGGAGACGCGCCTCGATCGGATGCCGACCACCCGGCGGAGGCGCGAGGCGGAGGAGTGGGCGCTCGTCCTGACCGCGGAGGGCCTCGATCCCAGCGTCCATCGCGCCGAGGGTCGCTTCCGGGTCGACGTCGCACCGCAAGACCAGGACCGCGCCGCAGAAATCCTGGCCGCCTATCGCAGCGAGCGCCGGGAGCGCGATCGACGCCTCGCCCAGCCTCCACCCGGCGAGGCCACGCTCTTCGACACCGCCCTGGCCTACGCCTGGGCCCTCTCGCTGCTGGCGTTCCATCTCGCCCTGACGCGATCCGACATGGGCGAGCGGCTCGTCCGCCTCGGCCGCAGCCAGGCCGCGCTCGTGCTCGAAGGCCAGCCCTGGCGACTCGTCACCGCCCTCACCCTGCACGCCGATCTGGCCCACGTCGTGGGCAACACGCTCTTCGGCGGACTCTTCCTCGCGGCGCTCGCCGGCCGACTCGGGGTCGGGGTGGCGATCCTCTGCTTCGTCGTGACCGGAACGCTCGGCAATCTCGCCAACGCCATCTACTACGGATCCGCCCACAGCTCGATCGGCGCCTCGACCGGCGTCTTCGGTCTGGTGGGCGTGCTGGCCGGACTGGCCGCCTGGCAACGACACCAGCGCTCGGTGCCCGGCCGTGGAGCCTGGGTCGCCTTCGGCGCCGCGCTGGCGATCGTCGCGATGCTGGGCGCCGGCGGGCCCGACATCGACTTCTCGGCCCATCTCTTCGGACTGCTCGCCGGCGGCCTCACCGGGCTCGCCCTGGCCATCCCCCTCGCCCGCCATGCCCGCCCGAGGCTCTGGGGCCAGCTCCTCGCCGGCGCCACCGCGCTGCTGGGAGTGGCCGCCGCCTGGCTTCGCGCCCTCGCGGAGGCGCCGGACGGGGTCCCGCTTCGATGGCTGGGGCTCTGACCGCGTCCAGTGATGGGGAGACCGGATCCGATGGTCCTCCTCCTCGAACTCTCCTTCCGGCTGTCTGGATCTTCGAGACGGAGCTCGGCCTGGACCTTCGAGACGGAGTTCGAGCTAGACCTCGACCCAGCGTCGACCGGGCTGAGGCGTCGGCTCGACGTAGCCCTCGGCCGGCCAGTCCCAGCGCGTCAGCTCGGCGAGCGTCGGGAGCCGGATGCCGGCAGGCAGCAGGCTCCGCTGGACGAAGATCGCGTTGGCTCCCTCCGGCTCGGTATAGACGAGCGCATAGCCCTTCGACCGACCGAGCTTCTCGAGCGCGGTGAGGCTCGCGCCGTGGTAGCTACCGAAATGCGTCTTGTCCCACTCGTGGAGCGCGTCGTAGGCGATCGTCCGGGCCATTCCGCGTCGGAAGAAGACGTTGTACTCGATGACGACGACACGCGGCACGAAGCGCTCGATCGCCCTCCAGACCCAGTAGTCGTTTCCGTCGATGTCGATCGAGAGCAGATCGAAGTCCGCAGGCACGCCGTGGCTCTCGAAGAGCCGCTCCACGTTCTCAGGGTCGACGCGCTCGCGTCGAACGAGCGCCCCGTCCGCGCGGTCGCTTCCCTCCATCAGGAGTCCCGACCAGCCGTGGCTCAGGCGCAGGTTCGCGGTATTCGACAGATGCAGCCCGTCCCAGGCCCCGAACTCCACGAAGAAGCGATGACGCACGCCGATCGTCTCGAAGATGCGCAGCAGCACGCCATCCTCGCCACCCTGGGAGTACACGCGGGCGGCATGCGCCCCGAGATCGACGTAGATCGGAAGAGCACACGTCTGAACTCCAGTCACTCCGGAGAATCT
>CAYXLY010000386.1:0-4753 GCA_964466005.1 uncultured Spirochaetaceae bacterium
ACCAACAGATCGCGGCCGGTCGGGCGGGCGCCCCGCCGGCGCCGCCCGGTCAGCCGCTGGATCTGGCGCTCCGGACGAAGGGGCGGCTCGAGACGGTCGAGGAGTTCGAGGAGATCATCCTCCGGGCGGAGCCCGACGGCTCGCTGCTCCATCTGCGCGACGTGGCGCGGGTGGAGCTCGGGTCGCAGAGCTACGACGGCTTCACGCGCCTGTCCGGGCAGCCGGCGGTGACGCTCGGCATCTTCCAGCTGCCGGGCGCGAACGCACTCGAGGTCTCCGAAGGCGTGCGCGCCGAGCTCGCCCGCCTCGGCGAGCGCTTCCCGCCCGGCATCGAGTGGATGGTGCGCTACGACCCGACGCGTTTCGTCGCCGAGTCGATCTCCGAGGTCGCCCAGACGCTCTTCGAGGCCATGCTCCTGGTCTTCCTGGTCGTCTACCTCTTCCTGCAGGACTGGCGCACGACGCTGATCCCGGCGGTCACCATCCCGGTCTCGCTGATCGGCACCTTTGCCGTCCTGAACGCGATCGGTCTCTCGATCAACACCATCACGCTCTTCGCGCTGGTGCTGGCGATCGGGCTCGTCGTCGACGACGCGATCGTGGTCGTCGAGAACGTCGCGCGACTCATCGGCGAGGGTCTCTCGCGCAGGGAGGCGGCGCGTCAGTCGATGGGCGAGGTGACGAGCGCGATCATCGCCGCGACCCTGGTGCTCGGCGCCGTCTTCGTCCCCGTGGCCTTCCTGCCGGGGACGACCGGTCTGCTGTTGCGTCAATTCGGCCTGGCCGTGACCTGCGCCGTCCTGATCTCCTTGCTGAACGCCCTGACGCTCTCTCCAGCGCTCTGCGCGATCCTCATGCGACCCGAAGGCGAGGAGAAGCGCGGCCTCTTCCGGGCCTTCGATCGCGGCTTCGACCGGGTCGTGCAGCGATACGACCGCGCAGTGCGGTGGCTGCTGCCGCGGCGGAGGCTCGTCCTGGCGAGCCTGGCCGTGCTCGGGGCTGCGACGATCCTGCTCTTTCGTCTGGTCCCGACCGGCTTCCTTCCCGACGAGGATCAGGGCTATTTCATCGTCAGCTTCCAGCTTCCCGACGGCGCGTCCCTCTCGCGGACGGACGAGGTCGCGCGGCAGATCGAGACCGCCCTGCTCGGGACCTCCGGCGTCGCCGGCACGAATCTCTTCGGCGCCTTCGACGTGCTGACCGGGACGTCTCCTTCCAACATGGGGTCGATCTTCGTCACGCTCGATCCCTGGAGCGAGCGGGAGGCGCGGGGCGAGTCGCTGGAGACGATCTTCGGCCGTGTCCGCCCCCGACTCGCCGCGATTCCCGAGGCCCTGATCCGGGTCCTGAATCCGGCGCCGGTGCGGGGCCTCTCGCGCACCGGCGGCTTCGAGCTCCAGCTCCAGGATCGCGCCGGCGGCCCCCTGCAGGATCTGGCCGACGTCGCCCAGGAGATCATCGATCGGGGCAACCGCTCTCCGGAGCTGGCCAACCTCTTCACGACCTTCCGTCCGGTCTCGCCCCAGGTCTTCGTCGACCTCGACCGCGCCAAGGCCAAGGCGCTCGGCGTTCGCGTCGACGACGTCTTCGAGACGCTCCAGACCCAGATGGGAGGCCTCTACGTGAACGACTTCGACCGTTTCGGGAGACCCTTCCGGGTCTACGCCCAGGCGGAGGGCGACCTGCGCTCGACGCCCGAGGACGTGGAGCGTCTCTGGGTCCGTTCGGAGACGGGCGAGATGGTGCCGGTCTCGACTCTCGTGAAGCTCTCCCGGATCGCCGGGCCGCGCAACATCCCCCACTACAACGTCTACCGCTCCGCGAGCATCCGAGGTCAGGCCGCGCCGGGCTACAGCTCCGGACAGGCCCTGGACCGCATGGAGGCGATCGCGCACGAGGTGATGTCGCCGACCATGGCCTTCGAGTGGACGGGCACGGCCTTCCAGGAGCGCCAGGCGGGCCGCGAGACCCAGATCATCCTCGCGCTCTCCCTGGTCGTCGTCTTTCTGTTCCTGGCCGCGCAGTTCGAGAGCTGGAGTCTTCCCCTGGTCATCATGCTCGCGGTCCCGCTCGCCTTCCTGGGCGCTCTGGCCGCGCAAGCCCTCCGCGGCTCCGGCAACGACCTCTACGGACAGATCGGTCTCGTCACGCTGATCGGTCTCGCGAGCAAGAACTCGATCCTGATCGTGGAGTTCGCCAAGCGTCGCCGAATGGAGGGCGCGAGCCTCCTCGACGCTGCGCGTGAGGCGGCCGAGACGCGCTTTCGTCCGGTCCTGATGACGGCCTTCTCGTTCATCCTCGGAGTCGTGCCGCTGGTCTTCTCGACCGGGGCGGGCGCTGCGGCGCGGCGCTCCCTCGGAACGGCGGTCTTCGGCGGCATGCTGCTGGCGACGGGGCTCACCCTGGCTCTCGTACCCGCGCTCTACGTGATCATCCAGGGCGCCGGCGAGTCCTGGGGGCGGCGACTGCGCGGCGAGGGACCGCGCGGCGAGGGGCCGCCCGGAGAGGGACGGACCGGAGAGGAGGACCGATGATCGGAGGACGGCAGGCAGGCGCTCGGCGGGGGGAGCGAGGGCCTGGGATCCGGGTCCTCGCCGTCGCCCTCTGGGTCGCGGTCGTGGGACTCGCAGCGGCCTGCTCGGAGGACGAGCCGGGAGCGAGCGGGGCGCCCGCGCGGGTGGAGGTCGTCCGGGTGCGGGTCGGTCCGATGCCGGTCCGACGGGAGTACGTCGGCAACGTACGCTCGATGAGCCAGGTCCAGGTGCGGGCGCGGGTGCGCGGCTACCTGATCGAGCAGCACGTCGAGGACGGAGCCGCGGTCTCGGCCGGAGATCTCCTCTTTCGGATCGATCCGGCTCCCTTCCAGGTCGCCCTGGCCGAGGCGCGAGCCGAGCTCGCCCGGGCGCGCGCCGACGCGATCCGGGCAGCGCGCGATCTCGAGAGGGCCCGACAGCTCTTCCGGGACGACGTCGTGAGCACCGCCGTCGTCGATCAGCGACGAGCCGAGCGCGATGCCAGCGCCGCAGCCGTCGAGGCCGCGGAGGCCGGAGTGGAGTCCGCGGAGCTGGATCTCTCGTATTGCAGCGTGCGGGCGCCGATCACCGGGCGCATGGGACGCGCGCTCGTCGAGGTCGGAAGTCTCGTCGGCGAGTCGGGCCAGGACACGGTCCTCGCCGAGCTGGTCCAGGAAGACCCGATCCACGTCTACTTCGCGGTCCCTGAGAGCGCGTCGGGGACGCTCGCGGGGGCCGTCCCGGAAGACGTCCGGGAGGCCCTCTCGGAGCTCGCCTCCGAGGACGAGGCCCGGACCCGGACGTCCGGGGACGCGACGCGCTCCAGCAGCACGCCCTCCGGCGCGTCGTCTTCCGACACGGCGCCCTCCAGCGCGGCGCCGACGCGAGCCGGGGAGGGCCTCTCGATCCGGCTTCGTCTGGGAGACGGGAGCGTCCATCCCCACGAAGGCGTCGTGGACTACGTCTCGCCGACCGTCGACGCGACGCGGGGGACGCTCACGGTGCGGGCCCGGGTCCCGAATCCAGAGCGGGCGCTGCGCCCGGGTCGCTTCGTGCGCGTGATCGCCGTGTTTCCCGACGAGCCCGAGGCCGTGCTGATTCCCCAGCGAGCCGTGCTCCAGGAGCAGGGCGGCAGCTATGTCTGGCTCGTACAGGAGGACGGGACCGTCCAGCGCCGCGCCATTCGCCTGGGGCGCATGCTCGATCGTCTCCAGCAGGTCGAGGAGGGACTCTCGGACGGGGAGCGGGTGGTCGTGGACGGCGTCCAGGGGCTGCGCTCCGGCGACCCGGTGCAGGTCCGGTCGGAGCCGGAGCCGGAGGCCGAGCCGGAGCCCGAGCCGGGCTGAGTCTCCCGACCGGGCGCGGGGGCGTCAGCGAAGCCGGAGCGGGAGGCGGGCGGGGACGCGAAACAGGGAAGGGCCCCACTCGATCCGATCGTCTTCGAGCTCCAGCTGCGAGGCACGGAGGACCAGGGCGCCGAGCGCCTCCTGCGCCTCCATCCGAGCGAGATGGGCGCCGAGGCAGAGATGCGTGCCGCCGCCGAAGGCCAGATGGAGCCGTGCGTTCGGTCGCGCGACGTCGAAGCGATCGGGCTCGGCGAAGACCTCGGGATCCCGGTTCGCACCCCACAGGATCGCGAAGACCTCGCTGTCGGCGGGAATCGAGCGACCGCCGATCTCGGCATCCTCGTGCAGGACGCGCGGGGTCATCCCGATGGGGCCGTCGAAGCGCAGACACTCCTCCACCGCGTTCGAGACGAGCTCCGGCCTCTCACGCAGCGCGTGGCCCGCCTCGGGATGACGGGCGAAGGCAGCCGCTCCGTTGCCGATCAGGCCGATCGTGGTCTCGAAGCCGGCGATCAGCAGGCCGATCGACTGGACGACGAGCTCGGTCTGGGTCAGCCGGTCGCCTTCCTCTTCTGCGCGAATCAAGACGGAGAGCAGGTCGTCGGTGAGATGGCGGCGCCGATCCTCGATCAGCTCGCTGAAGTAGCCGGCCAGCGCCGTGGCGGCTGCGATCGCTCGCTGCTGGATCTCCGGGGCGGCCTGGTCTCCGAGCAGACCGTGGGTCGCGTCCGCGGTCCAGACCGTGAAGCGATCGCGGTCGGCGACGGGCACGCCGAGCAGCTCGCAGATCAGCGTGGCCGGAACGGGCAGGGCGAGATCGGCGATCACGTCGATCCCGCCGCCTTCGAAGGCCTGGTCGAGCTGCTCGGCGACGATGGCTCGCACGCGGGGGCG
>CAYXLY010000387.1:0-4733 GCA_964466005.1 uncultured Spirochaetaceae bacterium
CTTCTTTCCGTCGACGGTCTCGTTCCTGCTATCGATGCGGTACTACGCCGGCAACTGGGCCTACAACGTCTGGCTCTTCAAGAAGAACGGCTGCACGAAGAAGCTCGACAAGCTCCGCAAGGCGAGCGGCACGGTCGTCGAGCAGCTGGAGGACATGATTCCCGACCCGGTCCAGCTCGAGTACGCGAAGACGTTGATGCTGGTCAGCCGATTCATGCATTTCCAGGGCCGGCCGCTCCTCGAGGCGCTCCCGGTCGCGGTCGACGACATCGACGACTACGAGTGGCACGAGGGGGAGGTGCTCGGCGGCACGATCCTCGGCTGGAACTTCGGCGATGGCCATCTGAACGGCGAGCAGATGCTGCGGGCGATCCAGCCGATCTGCGGCTTCGAGGAGGGCGAGGTGCGAGTGATCTCGGTCGAGTCCCAGCCGCTCTTCGGGCCGACGATGCACTGGCGTGTCTACGACGCCGTCCAGGGCAAGATCGCCGAGGGCAGGACGAAGATGGAGGACTACGAGGACAACCAGCCCTGGCCGGAGGGCGAGCTGGCGAAGAAGCTCTCGAAGGGCCATCCCCAGGCGGCCTGAGCGACATCCGCAGACAGCCCGAGCGTCGGGGCCGAGCGGGGACGGCCGATCGCGACGGCTCGGGCGAGGCCGGATCCGGGGTCGCGTCCTTCAGCGACCGGGGCGCTTCGGCCCGGGACGGGAGAGGCGCTTCGGCCCGGGACGGAGGAGGCGCTTCGGCCTACCGCAGTCTCGCGGTCGTCGCGCTCTCCGGATCCGCGTAGGACTCGAGCACCACGCGGGTCGCTTCCTGCATCGGCCTCGAGGCGGGGCTGTACCACGGGGAGAGGAGTCGGGCCACGCGCGCCGCGTAGAAGCGCGACTCCCGGCGAGCGAAGCGCCTGGAGGTCGCTCGCACGCGCGCGTCGTCGTCGCGGATCCGGCCGCGATCGCGGTCGAGCTCCGTCAGGTGCTCACACACGCGCGCGGTGAAGTCGTAGAGATGGCGCCCGAAGAGCCGGAAGCCGCGCAGGCGACGCAGCCAGCCCGGGGCGATCGCGGCGAGCACGTCGTGGGCGACGGCACGATGCCCGAACTCCTCGGCGAGATGCCATGCCCAGAGCTCCCGCACCGCGGGATCGGCGTGGACGAGCGCGTCGTCGATCTCCTGCAGGAAGAACTCGGACGAGATCAGACCGGCCGACTCGAACCCCTCGCAGTAGGCGAGGTTCCACTCGAGCGACTCCTCCTCCAGGAATCGCTGGTAGTCCGCCTTGATCTCGGCCTCGAAGCGCTCGAGCCCCGGATACTGCTGCCGGAGCACCGCGTTGTAGCGCGCGTGCACCTTGTAGTGGTTCGCTTCCTGTCGATTGAAGACGTCGACGACGTCGAGCAGCTCGGGCGCGACCTCTTCGAGTCGAGGTCGAGCCCGCTTCATCACGCGAATCAGATAGGGCTCGAGATAGGGAAGAAGCAACGACGCTCCGTTCATCCGATGCGCGAACTCGGGCCAGCTCGCCAGCCAGAGACCGTCGGCAGGGTCGAAGTCGATCTGGGGAAGTCGCGCGCGCATCGGGTCTCCTTCGCCTGCCGGGAGTATCGCGGGGGGAGCCTCGTCCTGTCGAGGGGGCGGATACCGAGCGCGAGTAGGGGCGACGACGCGCTACTTCCTGGGCGACGACCTGAGCCACGTGCCGGCGGAGGCGAGTCCGGGCGGGATCGCGGAGACGCGGATCGAGATCGAGGCCTTCGGCGAGCGGGTAGCGGTGCGGCTGCTCGAAGGGGGGCAGGTCTTCAACGGCGAAGCGGGACCTTGGGGGGTGGGTCGGCCGCTGCCGCTTCCTTTCCCGCCGGCGCTGCTGGTCTGGGCGCTGGCCGTCCTCGCGATCACGGCCTACGTGGCCGCCTGTCTGCTCGGCGCGCGGATCGGGGGAGATCCCGTGGGCGCGCCGGTCGGGGGGGCGGTGGCGTTGGTCGCCATGGTCGCGCTGATCCTGCCCCCCGTGGCGTGGGCCGGGGCGACCGGTCCACCGGAGGGGACGGTGGTCTACCGGGGGGTGTTGTCGGATCCGCTGGGCAGTGGCAGCGTGCTCCTCGATGGGTCGGGCGATCGGGTGCGCCACACGGTGTTCCGGCCGTTCGGGGCCGTCTACGAGGAGGTGGGGCCGGGGTTCGGGACGAGCCGGCTGGACCGGCGTTACTTTGCGGGTCATGCGAGCCAGGAGGAGACGGGGCTCGTCTACATGCAGGCGAGATGGCTGGACCCGGAGGTGGGGCGGTTCTTGAGCGTGGATCCGCTGATCCGGTCGCTCGAGAAGCCGCAGTCGCTCAATGGGTACTCGTATGTGGAGAACAACCCGACGCTGTTCGTGGATCCGACGGGGGAGGCGGCCGGGCCTCCTGGAGCGGATCCATTCGAGGGAGTGCCGGAGGGACCGGGGCCGATTCCGAGGGCCCCCATCGATAGCCCAAGTCCTTCGTCCTTCCTGGCGGGAGGGATGATTGTGGGGGGCGGAGCCTTATTCGCGCCTGAAGCTGCGGCCGCTGGCCTTGCTCTACTGGCTACAGCTTTGCTCACGGGTATCGTCGTCGGAATCGCTAACATGACGATGAGCAGCGAGTCATCGGAATCGGAAGGTGGAGAGCAGCAGAGCGGGGACGATGCAGCTACGGTCGATGACGTACTCGAAGGTGCCACGCCTGGCAGGGAAACGAAGGGAAAGACAAGGCAGTTCGAGAAGCCCGGCGGTGCTGAGGAAGCGAACTCGGACTTCGATTCCCTCAAGCCAGGAGACGTACGAGACGTCCCGGGCGGTGGCCGGACCGGAACGTTGCCCGACGGGCGGCGGGCAGTTGTGCGTCCGAGCAGCAGCGGCGGCCGGCCGACGTTGGAGATTCAGCGGGGCCCGAATCGAATCAAGATCAGGTACGGACCATGAGCGATCTCAAGCAACGATATGTTCCGTGGACTCCCGTAAGAAGCATCCCCGAGCGCCTTCATTGCGAAGCGATTCATGATGATGTCGAAGGTCTTCGGGTTCTGCTTCGCGGGGACGATCCGGGCGGCCCGACGTTGCGCATGCACTTCGAATCGGCGATCGGATACCGAAATGTCAACGAGAGCTACCGCCTGAATACGTGGGCAGAGCTCGACATGGCGCAGAATCCACCTCTTCTCGTGGTCGAGAACTCCTCATGGCTGGCATGGCTGAGGAGCGAGGCGGGCGAGGTCGTTGATTGGGAGAAGGTGGTCCACTACGTGATCTTCACATCAGAGGATTGCTTGGACATCGCAACCGAATTTCCCCCCTCGGTCGAATGGCTTGGGTCGCTCGAATAGACGCAGCAGGGTGAAGAAGGGAACGGGGAGCAGGCGGATCAGCCAGCGTCAGAGAAAGAAGCTCGAGATATGGGGAAACGGATCGGGCGAGAGATCGACAGGCAGGCCCAGCGTGACTTCCACGACAAGAAGGGTCGAGGCGAACCCGATCGGACGCGGGAGCAACTCAGGCAGGATGCAGAGGATGTCTACATCGAGCGACGGCTCCCTGTCCCGCATTGGATTCGGGGTGGTTAGTGCTTAAGTCCTTCGAGTTCGTAGAGCAGGCGATCGAAGGTCTCTTTGGGCTGCCTTGCTGTCGCAGGAGAGTTGGACCGACACGGCGGTCGGTGAGTCTCGGCTTCGGTGTGGAGCAGTTCCACGGGAACCCGACGCTGGTAGACAGCTACTACGGAGAGTGGGAGGTCGGCACCTACTATGCGGGCTGGCGAATCGTCCAGCGGGGTCGCGTTCTTTGCGGCAGCGATGACGTTGTTGACTCGACGGATGAACTCAACGAGCGCCTAGCCAAGCTCAAGATCGGTCGGCCGATCGGTATTGAAATGCTCTCGGAGTGCGATGTCCGCCTTCAGCTTGAGGACGAGCTGCACGTGGATTTCCTCGGGACTCTCGGCGAGGACGATGAGCACGTCGTCCACATCTTCGGACCGGAGGATCTCTATCTGGAGTACGTGATCGCATCCGGCTGGGAGATCGGCAGCTCGGCCGAACCAGCTTGTCGTTAGATCGGGTACCCGCACGCTAGACACTGGCTCCTCGCCGGTAGCCTGCCACTCCCCGCTGTCGGGCCCCGTTCACGTCAGGACCCCATGACCTCGCGGATGGTGTGTTTGGCGTAGGCGCTCGCCCAACCGCATCCTTGACTATTTTCGGGGCATGCGAGCCAGGAGGAGACGGGGCTCGTCTACATGCAGGCGAGGTGGCTGGACCCGGAGGTGGGGCGGTTCTTGAGCGTGGATCCGCTGATCCGGTCGCTGGCGAAGCCGCAGTCGCTCAACGGGTACTCGTATGTGGAGAACAACCCGACGCTGTTCGTGGATCCGACGGGGATGTTGCCAATTGTTACGTTTGGCATCTCGACGTCAGGATCTCTGGCCAATCCCGAGTTCAGCTTCAGCCTTGATGTCGACTTCGGTGGCGGCGATTCCGGGGGTTCCGGAGGCTCGGACAGTTCAGGGAGTGGCTCCGGCGGAAGTGGCGGGTCGTCCAGTGGTGCAGGATCTGCGGTATCGGGTGGCGGAGCAGATGCGGGCGCGGCAGCTGGAGCAGCGCAAAGTGGAGCCCCCCAAGGTGATACCCCTGCGCCGGACTCTGGTCTGCCCGACACCGCGAAACCGCCCGGCACCTTCTTCGATAGACAGCATGACGCGGAGTTGGATGCGTCGC
>CAYXLY010000388.1:0-4727 GCA_964466005.1 uncultured Spirochaetaceae bacterium
CTCTCGGTCGCCGTGCTCGTCGACGGCAAGCCCGTCGAGGCGCCGGTCGCCGGAGAGGGCGAAGGCGTCGACGTCGAGGGCGGCGGCTTCCAGCCCTGGGAGGCGGAAGAGCTCAACGAGTTCGAGGAGCTCGCCAAGCGCGCGGTGGGCTTCTCGGCCGAGCGCGGGGACGAGATCAGCATCCTGAACGCGCCCTTCCTCGAGATCGAGATGGAGGACGGGGGCGGCGTGGGGCTGCTGACGCCGGACGTGATCGCGCTGCTGACGACGGTCCTGAACGGCCTGGCCTTCCTGATCGGGCTCTTCCTCTTCGCGCGACTCTTCGTGCGGCCGCTGGCCGATGCCGTGCAGGGCGGGGACTCGGGAGCGGTTGCGAGCCTCCGGGAGGAGGTCATGAGCCGGCTCGCGAGCGTGGGAGCCGAGGCCCTCGAGGCCGGAGGCGCGAACGCCGCGCTGGCACCCAGCGACCTCGACATTCCGGGGCTCGAGGAGGACTCCGGCGAGCTCACCCTGCAGCAGCAGGTGGATCGACTCGCCCAGATCCGGACGGAGGACTCGGTCCGGACGATCCGCGGCTGGATGACGGGCTGAGACGACCATGGCGCAGAAGCATCTCCAATACGAGCTCCTCAGCGGAACCGAGAAGGCCGCCATCCTGATGATGGCGCTCCAGCCCGCACGCGTTCAGGAGCTCGTGGCGCGGATGGAGGACGACGAGGTCGAACGGATCCTGGCGTCCGTTTCGCGCTTCGAGGTCATCCCGTCCTCCACGCTCGAGAAGGTGCTGCTCGAGTTCCAGGAGGCGATCGGGAAGCACGAGATCTCGATGCAGGGTGGCCGCGAGCAGGCGATGGCGATGATCTCCCGCGCGATCGAGGGAGGGCGGGCCACACGGCTGATCGAGAAGCTCGGCCGCGACGAGAAGCGGATCGACTGGACCCTGCGCGACTACACGCCGGAGTTCGTCGCGGATCAGCTCGGTCACGAGCATCCGCAGACGATCGCCTTGATCCTGGCCCAGCTGCCTTCGGAGCGCGGCGCGTCGGTGGTCGCACACCTGTCGGACGAGATCCGGGCGGAGGTCATGCTTCGGGTGGCCAACTTCGAGTCCGTTTCGAGCGACGTCATCCACGAGCTGGAGGACGAGCTGGCGACGATGTTCGCGCGTCAGCAGGGGCATCCCACGCCTCTGGGCGGGACGGACGTCGCGGCGAAGCTGCTCAATGGCGTCCCCAAGGCCGACGGCCAGACCATCCTCGACAAGATGGATTCGCGCGATCCCGAGATCGCGGCCGACATCCGGAAGCAGATGCTCACCTTCAACGATCTCGAGTCGATCGACAAGCGCGGCTTCCAGGCGCTGCTGCGCGAGATTCCGACGGAGGATCTCGTGATCGCGTTGAAGACGGCGAGCGACGACATGAAGGAGAAGGTCTTCTCCAACGTCTCGTCGCGAGCCGCCGATCAGATCCGCGAGGAGTCGGAGCTGCTGCCGCCGATGCGGCTCTCCGAGATCGAGCAGGTCCAGCGGCAGATCGTCGACGTGGCCCGGCGACTCGAGGAGGAGGGCGTCGTGACGATCGACGGCGGGGGCGGAGGCGATGATGTCCTCGTTTAGGCCGGATCCGAGCTTCGGGCGGCGATCCTTCGTGCCGGCGCCCCCCTTCGGCGCGTCGCCGCCGGCCCCGGCCTTCGCGGCGACGTCGACGGCGCCGGCCGCGGCGGCGGAGTCGATCGAGGCCCCGCCGGCAGAGCCCGGGACCCCGGAGCCGTCGCCCGAGGTCTGGACGGCCGAGCAGGTCGAGGCGCTCGAGGCCGAGGCCTTCGAGCGGGGCGTGGCGAGCGAGAAGAAGGCCCAGGACGCCCTGGAGCGGGCCTGTGCCGCGCTGGAGGCGAGCGCCGCAGGATTGCGCGGTGCGGCCGTGGCGCGCATCACCGCGCAGCGGGAGGCGATGCTCGATCTGTCGAGCGAGATCGCGTCGGCGTGGGTGGGCTCGAAGCTCGCGCTCGATCGGACGCTGCTCGGGAACGTGCTCGATCGCGCCCTGGAGTCCTGCGAGAGCGCCACGCCCGAGCGTCTCTTCCTGTCGACGGCCGACCGGACCGCGCTCGTCGAGAGCGCGGAGGAACGGATCGAAGGCTGGCGAGAGCGCTACGGCCTCGACCTCGTCGAGGACGCTTCCCTCGCGCAGGGTGATTTCCGGATCGAGGCCCGACAGGGGTCGGTCGACGGAAGCCGGGCGCGTGTCCTCGAACGCCTGCGCGAAGCCCTGGCGGAGGCCCTCACCGAGCCGACGGAGGTCGAGGCGGAATGAGCGTCGCCGCGGTCGATCACGCCTTCTTCGAGCGCAGCCGGGCGCTGCTCTCGCGCTGGCAGCCCTTCCCGCTCGACGGTCGCGTGCGTTCGGTGGTGGGTCTGCTCGTCGAGGTCGAAGGGATAAGGCCTCCCATTGGCGCGTTCTGCGAGATCGAGTCGGGCCGCAATGGCGAGACCATCGAGGCCGAGGTGGTCGGCTTCCGGGGAGAGATCACGTTGACGATTCCGCTCGGCGGGTTGAGCGGTCTGCGGGTGGGCGCCCGGGTCCGGTTCGAGGCCGGCACGAGTCGCATCCCCTCCGGACCGGGATGCCTGGGGCGCATCCTCGATGGCTTCGGTCGCCCGATCGACGGGGGCCCGCCCCTGTCGAACGTGTCGCTCCGTCCGCTCGATGCGGAGCCGGTGGAGGCGGTCTCCCGGGATCGCGTGGACAGGCCTCTCGATCTCGGCGTGCGCGCGGTCAACAGCTTCTCGACGATCGGTCAGGGCATGCGGATGGGGATCTTCGCGGGCTCGGGAGTCGGCAAGTCGACGTTGCTCGGACAGCTGGCGACCCAGGCGGATGTCGACGTCTGCGTGATTGCGTTGATCGGCGAGCGTCGGCGCGAGGTCCGGGAGTTCATCGAGCGCGATCTCGGAGAGGCGCTCGAGCACTCGGTCGTCGTCGTCTCGACGAGCGACGAGCCGGCTCCGCTGCGGAGTCGGGCGGCGCGCGTGGCGACCGCGGTCGCCGAGGGCTTCCGGGACGAGGGCAGCCGCGTGCTGCTGCTGATGGACTCGCTGACGCGTTTCTGCACGGCGCAGCGCGAGATCGGGCTCGCGACCGGCGAGCCTCCGACGACCCGCGGCTACACGCCCTCCGTCTGGAGCGAGCTTCCGAAGCTCCTCGAGCGCGCGGGGACGACGCGCGGTCGGGGCAGCATCACGGGGCTCTACACGGTCCTGGTCGAGGGGGACGACATGAACGAGCCCGTGGCCGACGCGGCCCGCTCGCTGCTCGACGGGCACATCGAGCTCTCCCGCGAGATCGCCGAGAAGGGGCGATTCCCGGCGATCGACGTGCTCTCGAGCGTGTCGCGAGTGATGTCGGAGGTGACGAGCCCCGAGCAGCAGGCGCTCGCGCGGCAGGCGCGCCAGATCCTGGCCACGTATCGCAATGCGGAGGACCTCATCTCGGTGGGCGCCTATCAGTCGGGCTCCGACGCGCGGATCGATCGCGCCCGACAGATCGAGCCCGCCTTGCAGGCCTATCTCGCGCAGCCCCGGGGCGAGGTCACGCGTCTCGAAGACGGCTTCGAGCGGCTTCGGGGCGTGCTGCAGGGGGGCGGGTCATGAGGCGCTTCGAGTTCCGGCTGGAGAGCGTGCTTCGCATCCGGAGATTCGAGCTCGAGCGCGAGCGAGCCCGGATGCTCCGGCTCGAGGCCGAGTGGAGGCGCCGGGACTCGCGGGCCAGGGAGGTCGCGGCCCGGGTCGAGCAGGGCGAAGAGCGACTCGGTCGCATCATGGAGGGGGGCATGGACGGAAGGCGGATCGGAGGACATGCGGCCGGTCTGGCGAGCGGCCGCTTCCACCGCGCCCAGGCGGAGGCGGCCCGTGACCACCTCGTCCCGCAGCTCGAGTCCGCGAGAGAGAGGACGCGCGAGGCGAGCGTGCGGGTACGGAGCCTGGAGAAGCTCGAGGCGCGTCGGGCGATCGCGCATCTCGAAGAGGAGCGCAGGCTCGAGCAGAGGGAGCTCGACTCGCTCGCGATCACTCGCGCGGCGGCCGAGACGATCGATCGACGCGTCCACGAGGAGGGACGGGAGTCATGAAGGCGCTGCACCGGAGCCGGGGACTCCCTCTTCTCGCGACGAGCCTCGCGACCGGAATCCTGCTCGCGTCCGCCGCTGCCACGGGGGCCGAAGGATCGGACGCGGCGGTCGGCGGGAAGACCGGAGTCGACGCCGGAGGCCTTCCGGAGTCGGGAGAGGGCTCGGGCCTGCTCGAGGTCCCCGCGCTCTCGCGAGGGGTCGATTCGATCCTCGCGCAGGTCCGGGAGCGAGAGCTCTCGCTGGCGATCCGGGAGCAGGAGGTCGCCGAGCGGGAGCGAACCGTCGTCGAGCTCGAGACGCTGATCGACGAGCGGGCCGCCGAGCTCGATCGGATCCGGGGCGAGGTCGAGGATCGGATCGCCGCCTGGGTCTCGCAGGGACAGGATCGGGTGCGGCAGCTCTCGAAGGTCTACTCCGAGATGCCCGCGGAGAAGGCGGGCCGCCTGCTGGGAAGCCTGGATCTCGACCTGGCCGTGTCCGTGATCCGGGGCATGAAGAAGAAGGCCTCGGCGGGCGTGCTCGCGGCCATGAGACCCGATCGCGCGCTGCTCGTGAGCGAGCGGATCCTGAAGCCGTTGGACCCGACGACGGATCCTCCC
>CAYXLY010000389.1:0-4719 GCA_964466005.1 uncultured Spirochaetaceae bacterium
ATGCGGGTCGCGCGTCTGGCGCTCGCCTCGAGCGAAGACCTCGACTGGCAGGCGGAGTCGTCGCGCGAGGAGTGCTCTGCAGCCGCTCGCCGACTCCTGGAGGTGGGTGCGCTCTGCAGCAATGCGGAGCTGGCCCCCGACGACGACGAGGTCGTCGACGAGGACGAGGCGATCGCCTCCGGAACCGGCGATCCGATGGAGGTCGCGCTGCTGGCGGCGGCGGCGACGGCCGGGATCGAGCGCGACGCGCTGCTGAAGGATCAGCCGGAGGAGCGCGAGGTCAGCTTCGACGCCGACACCAAGATGATGGCGACCTTTCATGCCGTCGACGGTGCCTTCCGGGTGGCGGTCAAGGGCGCACCGGAGGCCGTGCTGGCCTCGGCCACCCGCATCGCCGGGGACGGGGACGACGGGGACGAACGAGCGGAAGGCGAGGACGGCAACGGAGACGGCACCCGGGCCTTTACCGACGAAGATCGACGGGCCTGGAGCGAGCGGGTCACGAAGCTGGCCGAGCAGGGCCTGCGCGTGCTGGGATTCGCGGAGCAGCGCGTCGAGGATCCGGACGCCGATCCCTACCAGGACCTCACCTTTCTCGGACTCGTCGGGCTCGCCGATCCGCCTCGCGAGGACGCCCGGGAGGCCGTGGCTCGATGTCATGGGGCGGGGATCGCCGTCGTCATGGTGACGGGCGACCAGCCGGTCACCGCCGCGTCGATCGCCGAGCAGGTCGGGCTGGTCGAGGCCGACGCGCGATCCGTCGAGGGCCGGGACCTGCAGGCGCTCGACTCGATGGAGGAAGAGGAGGAGGCCGAGCTGAGACGGCGCAGGGTCTTCGCTCGCGTGTCGCCCGAGCAGAAGCTCGCGCTGATCCGGCTCTGGCAGGAGGCCGGCTCGATCGTGGCGATGACCGGAGACGGCGTGAACGATGCCCCCGCCCTGAAGAAGGCGGACGTCGGGATCGCCATGGGGCGTCGGGGAACCGACGTCGCGCGAGAGGCGGCCGACATCGTGCTGAAGGACGATGCGTTCCCCACCATCGTCGCGGCGATCGAGCAGGGGCGGACGATCTTCGAGAACATCCGCCGCTTCATCGTCTTCCTGCTCTCGGGCAATCTGGGCGAGGTGCTGGCGGTGGGCTTCTGCGCCTCCATCGGTGCGCCGCTGCCGCTCCTGCCCCTGCAGATCCTGTTCATCAACCTCGTGCTGGACGTCTTTCCGGCCCTGGCGCTCGGCGTGGGCGAGAGTCCGGCGGGCATCATGGATCAGCCTCCCCGCGACCCGCAGGAGCCCGTGCTGACGCGCCGACACTGGATCTGGACGGGGATGTGGGGGCTGCTGATCGCGGCGACGGCGACCGCGGCGTTCTTCGTGGCACTCGGTTCGTTCGGGATGGGGCGCGCCGAAGCGGTGACCAGTGGCTTCCTCACCTTCGCTCTCGCTCGCCTCTGGCACGTCTTCAACATGCGCGACGCGGGCAGCCCGGTGCTCGACAACGAGGTCGTCCGCAACGTCTGGGTCTGGGCCTCGATCCTCACCTCCCTGGTACTGATCGCGGCAGCGGTCTGGCTGCCCGGACTCTCCACGGTCCTCGAGGTCGTGCCCCTCGATCCCATGGGCTGGGCGCTGGTGATCGGAGCGAGCCTCGTGCCGCTCTTGATCGGGCAGGTCGTCCTGAGCCTGGCGCCGCGAGTCACGCCACGGGAAGGCATGCACCGCGATGATCGGGAAGGGTGATCCGTGCTCGGACGGACGCTCTTCGTCCGGGTGATCGGCTGTGTTCTGGCGGCGCTTCTCGATCCGGATCCGGCGGCCGCGCGCATGAGCCTGCTCGAGCCGCTCGTGCGCTCGGTGATCTTCCAGCCCTCACCGGGAGTGGACCTCACGCCCGAGCAGCTCGGCCTGCGCGCCGAGGAGGTCTTCCTGGAGACGGCGGATGGCGTCCGGATCCACGGCTTCTGGCTGCCCGCCGAGGAGGCCGACCGAGCCGTCCTCTTCCTGCATGGGAACGCGGGCAACGCCTCGCATCGGCTGCCGATGGCCGCGCGACTCCGCGCTCTCGGCGCCCACGTGCTGCTTCTCGACTATCGCGGGTACGGGCGGAGCGAGGGCTCGCCCAGCGAGGACGGGCTCTATGCGGATGCACGCGCCGGCCTCGACCATCTGACTGGCGCACGCGGCCTCGATGCGCGGCGGGTCGTCGTCTTCGGACGTTCGCTGGGCGCGGTCGTGGCGGTCGATCTCGCCCGGGGTCGTCCCTTCGCGGGCGTGATCCTCGAGAGCGCCTTTCCGAACGCCGAGGAGGTGGCCCGGGCGGCCTTCGGCTGGCCCCTCTCGCTGCTGGCCCGGGGCCGCTTCGACGCCCTCTCCCGGATCGGGGCCGTCGAGGCGCCGCTTCTCTTCCTGCACGGGGACTCGGATCGGATCGTGCCGTCCTCGCTCGGTCGCGCGCTTCATGAGGCCGCGCCCGAGCCCAAGACCTTCGACCTCATCTCCGGGGCCGGCCACAACGACACGGCCGAGGTCGGCGGAGAGTCCTACTTCCGGCGGATCGGAGAGTTCCTGGATCGCGTCGCGCCGCGTCAGGCGGACTCGTCCTCCTCCTGAGCGCCCACGCCCCACTCGCCCGCGCGCTCGATGTGGTAGCGGGTGAAGAGGGGGCCGGTGATCTCGAAGACGACCGTGGTCGCGATCACCAGGGTCAGGACCTGTTCTCCGTAGTCGGGCATTCGCTCCTGAACGATCAAGGCGAAGCCCAACGCCACGCCCGCCTGCGGCAGGAGACACCAGCCGATCCGACGCCGGACCTCGCGGCTCGTGTTCAGCAGGGATCCGCTGATCCGGCCGCCCACGACCCCGCCCCCGGCCCGGGCCAGGACGTAGACGACGCCGAGCAGCCCGACGCTCGCCAGCTGTCTCACGTCGAGCTCGAGACCCGCCAGGATGAAGAAGATCGCCATGAAGGGCTCACGCACGTGCTCGATCTCCTTGAAGAGATGCTCGCGGCGCGAGAGGTTCACGACGACGGCCCCGAGGACGATCGCGGCCAGCAGATAAGAGACGTCCAGCATCACGGCGAGACCGGTCTGGAAGAAGATGATGCCGCCGGCCTCGACCAAGGTGATGTCGCCGCCGCGAACCCGGTTGCTGATCCAGGCCATCGGAACCCCGAGAGCGGCGCCCAGGGCGATCCCGCCCAGGATCTCCCGGAGCCCGTCGAGGAGCGGGCCCGTCGCCAGACCTTCGCCCGCCAGGGCCGACGCGATCACGATCAGGAGGCTGAAGACGATCACGCCCCAGGCGTCGTCGATCGCCACCACTCCGAGGACGGTCTCGGTGAGCTCACCCTCCGCTCTGCCCTCGCGAAGGGTCTCGACCGTGGCGGCCGGTGCGGTGGGCGGCGCGATGCCGGCGAGGATCACGGCGAGCACGGGGTCGAAGGTCACGAGATAGACCGCCGCTCCGACCAGCAGGGCCGCGCCACCCGCCTCCCCGATCGAGAGTCCCAGCACGCGTCGTCCTCTCTTCCTGAGGTCTTTCCAGCGGAACTCCTCGCCGAGCAGGAAGCCGATGAGAGCGAGGGCGAGATGCGTGACGAAGGGGAACCAGGCGTTCACCTCCGAGGGCACGACGCCGAGCATGTGCGGCCCGAGCGCGACGCCGATCAAGACCAGCAACGTCACCCGGGGCACGTGGATCAGCGGACCGCTGACATGGGCCAGAAATCCGCAGAGCAACATCCCGCCGAGGACGACCAACCGCCAGCCTTCGACCGTCTCCATCGATCCCTCCCGCGTCGCTCGCTCGCGAGGACGGGCGATCCGGCCCGTGCGACCGGCTGAAGGGATCGATGCAGCCTCCGTGCCGCGCGGGGACACACGGGCAGGGCACCTCGAGCCCGGGTGCCCTCCGGGCGTCTTGCACAATCTTCGTTGCGTCTTCGGTCGGCGCGCCCGGATACGCCCGGATACGCCGGGACATGCCCGGATACGGCCGGACGCGCGACGTCGGTGGAGGATCCGGGGCTGCGGACGCGCAGGTCGGACGGGGATCGCCGCCGCCCGTCAGGCGTGCTGCCCGCATGGCATGTCGATTGCTATTCGAAAAGTCGAAAGTCGAAAGTCGAAAGTCGAACGTCATCGTCGATCGACTCTCGATCGAGAGCTCCGCGAGAGGTGCTTGGGAGGGGCGGTGCGACAGGCCTGTCGAGACGCGCAAGGAAGAGCCGAGGAGGCGCGAGGAGGAAGAGATCGATGAGGCGTCGGCACGGATCCACGCTCGCTGGACTGCTCGCCGCTCTCCTGCTCGCGCTCGTGATGCTCGAGGCTCCTCCCGTCGATACGCACGAGGGCGAGTCCGCCTCCGCCGCTTCGCCGGGGGCCGAGGCGCTGCAGCAGGCAACGGGGCTGGATGCGCGAGAGATCGGGCTGGGCGGCCTCATCGAAGGCCGAGGCCCCCCGGACTTCGAGGCGGATGCCGGCGTGCCCTACCGGCCCTCGTACAACGCCGATCCCGCCATCCCCGTCCAGTGCTGGGTCGAGACCGGGTACGGAACCCAGAATGCCTGCAAGTACTGCCACACCATGGGTGTCGAGCTTCCCGAGCCGGGCGACGAAGAGAACCTACGCTGGGTCCGCACCCCGAACTGGCCGGAGGCCTTTTGGTCGGCGCCCTCGGAAGCGGACTCTTCGGAGTGAGAGTGCGAGCCGAGGATCTCTT
>CAYXLY010000390.1:0-684 GCA_964466005.1 uncultured Spirochaetaceae bacterium
GGCCTGGATCGATTTGGGTCGCCCCACGAAGAGGGGGACCACCATGTGCGGGAAGACCACGATGTCCCGCAGCGGCAACAGCGGCGTCCTCGCTCCGCCCGTCGAATCACTCATGCCACCCCCCTTCGATCATTCAAGTCGTGGTCGATCTCTCGTCGAGCTCTCGTCAATCTCTCGTCGAGCGCTCACCGATCTCTCGCCGGGCCCCTTCTTCGAACCGCCTCGGCGCCCAGCCTCGGAAGCCTCTTCGGACGGTCGGCCAGCGGCCCTGCGTCCTGATTTCGGAGTGCACCCCCGGTGCGGCGATCGACGATGGCCGATCAGGCTCGGTCACCCTGGACGGCCAGGTCGTTCCAGCCCGCTCCGTCCCCCCGCAGCTGCCCTGACCGATCTCCCGGCCGCACGAGCGCTCCTGCCCCCCGACCGACCCCGTGGAGACTAGCCGCCGAGACCCACGCGGCACATTCCCCACCCACGGCCACGGGTTGGCTCCGCGCGTCCTTCCGGCCTCCCGACGCGGCGCCTCCGGCCGCTCGAGGCCACCCCATGAGCCCCTCGGTCGCGATGCCCGGGTCTTCGACCCGATCTCTGCGTTGCGGATTCTCGGCGTAGCGACGACGGCCCCCGTGATCTCGCGCCTCGATCCCGGAGGAACCGATCGGCGGGGAAAATCGTCCGGTTGGT
>CAYXLY010000390.1:694-2724 GCA_964466005.1 uncultured Spirochaetaceae bacterium
CTGCCGGTCGAGAGCCACTCACCACTCGGGGTCCTACGCGGTCCTCCGCGGTCCTCTCGCGGTCGGGGTTCATGAGTGCCCTCTTCGTGAGCGCCCTCTAGTCATGAGTGCCCTCTAGGCCGACTCCGCCTCGCGCTTGAAGCCGAGCAACGGCTCCGCACCCTGATCGATCACCTCCTCTCCGACGACGCACTCCTCCACATCGTCCCTGGAAGGCAGCTCGTACATCAGATCGAGCATCGCGTTCTCGAGAATCGCGCGCAGCCCCCGCGCGCCCGACTTCTGCCGGAGGGCCTTGCGCGCCACCGCGGCGAGGGCGCCTTCAGTGAAGCGGAGCTGCACGTCCTCGAGCTCGAAGAGCTTCTCGTATTGCTTGACCAGGGCATTCTTCGGCTCGGTCAGGATGGAGATCAGGGCCGGCTCGTCGAGCTCCTCGAGAGTGGCCACGACCGGCAGCCTTCCGATGAACTCCGGGATCAGACCGAAATGGAGCAGGTCCTCCGCCTGGACGTCCCGCATCATCTCGCCCTTCTTCCGATCCCCCTTGTTCTGGATGTCGGCTGCGAATCCGAGGCCCTTCACGCCGATGCGGCGCTCGATGATGCTCTCGAGACCGACGAAGGCGCCGCCGCAGATGAACAGGATGTTCGTCGTATCGATCTGCAGGAACTCCTGCTGCGGATGCTTGCGCCCGCCCTTCGGCGGGACGCTGGCCATCGTGCCCTCGATGATCTTGAGCAGCGCCTGCTGCACGCCCTCGCCCGAGACGTCCCGCGTGATCGACGGGTTCTCGCTCTTGCGGGCGATCTTGTCGATCTCGTCGATGTAGATGATTCCGCGCTGGGCCCGCTCGACGTCGTAGTTGGCGGCCTGGAGCAGGTTCAGGACGATGTTCTCGACGTCTTCGCCGACGTAGCCCGCCTCGGTGAGGGTGGTCGCGTCCGCGATCGTGAAGGGCACGTCGAGGATCTTCGCCAGTGTCTGCGCGAGCAGCGTCTTGCCGGAGCCCGTCGGCCCCAGAAGCAGGATGTTCGCCTTTTGCAGCTCGACGTCGCTGATGCTCCCGCTCTCGATGCGCCGATAGTGGTTGTGCACGGCGACGGAGAGGACTTTCTTGGCCGCGTTCTGCCCGATCACGTACTCGTCGAGAGCCGCGTTGATCTCTTTCGGCTTCAGGACGCGCTGGGGTGCCTGGCCCGCCTCCTCCTGGCCGTACTCCTCGGCGATGATGTCATTGCAGAGCTCGATGCACTCGTCGCAGATGTAGACGGTCGGCCCGGCGATGAGCTTCTTGACTTCCTTCTGGGACTTGCCGCAGAACGAACACGAGAGATTCGCGTTGTCGTCCCGTTTCTTCATGACCCCTCACCCCCTTTGCGTCCCCGTTCCACGCGCGATGCCGCCTTCCCGAGCCCGTGCGTGTCTGCGCTCGAATCCTCTTCGTCCCATCGGATCACCGGCCCGAGTCGTCCTCTCCACCAGACGCCGGAGAGCCACCCGACGTCGGAGCCCCACCGGGCGCCGAAGACCCACCGGGCGTCGGACTCCGCTGGCTGGCCACCGCATCCACGATGCCATAGTCGCGCGCCTCGCCCGCTGACAGATAATAATCCCGCTCGGTATCGGCCGCGATCTGCTCGAGCGGGCGCCCGGTATGGGACGCAAGAATCTCATTCATCCTGTGGCGAAGCTTGAGGATTTCCTGGGCCTGGATGTTGATGTCCGAGGCCTGCCCGCGGGCGCCACCCATGGGCTGATGGATCATCACCCTCGAGTTGGCGAGCGCGGTCCGCTTGCCGGCGGCCCCGGCGGCCAGCAGCCACGCGCCCATCGAGGCCGCCTGCCCGACGCACGTGGTATGCACGTCGGAGCGGATGAACTGCATCGTGTCGTAGATCGCCAGGCCCGCCGTCACGGAGCCTCCGGGCGAGTTGATGTAGAGATGGATGTCCTTGTCGGGATCGTCCGCCTCGAGGAAGAGCAGCTGCGCCACGATCACGTTCGCCACGTCGTCGTGGATCTCGGTTCCG
>CAYXLY010000390.1:2734-4718 GCA_964466005.1 uncultured Spirochaetaceae bacterium
ATCACCCGGTCCCGCAGCAGCCGCGAATAGATGTCGAAGACGCGCTCGCCTCTCTGGTTCTGCTCGATGACGTAGGGAATCGTGTAAGCCATCGGACGCGTTCGTTCCATCCTTTTTCGCCCATCTCCTCGCTGATCGCGAAGGGCTGCTGCGCCCTCGGCTCCAGCGTGATCCGGCTTCGCCTTCGCGAGCCTGTCTTCGTAGTCTGAGTCAGTCGATGGGCCTTGGCAACTCGGCCGCCGGGGACGCCGGCCCGCCCGCGTCGGCGCGCCGCCGCCCTTCGCGAGCGGGCGACCTCGACGGCGAGCCGAAGGCCGATCGACCCGAGCGGGCTCCTCGCACGGAGCCCGAGAGAGCGGTCCTCACGCGAGGAAGACGAACCGGAGCGACGCGAGTCGACTCCGCGCGATTCCTCACGCGGATTCTGAGGCGTCCGTCTCGCTGATCTGGGCCTGGTCCACGAGGTGCTCGAGGGCCTTGCGATCGACGACCTCGGCCGCGATGGCCTGTCGCCAACCCTGGGCATTCGCCATGTCGTGCATCAGCTTCGCATCGACACCCTGCGACGCCGCCATCTCGTCGAGCCGCGCATCGATCTCTTCCTCGCTCGCCTCGAGCTCAGCCCGCCTCGCCACGGCCTCGAGCAGCAAGGCCTCCTGGACCCGACGGCGCGCATCGTCCCAGCCCTCTTCGCGCATCTGTGCGATCCGGGCCCGCAGGTCGGGCTCCGGCAGCCGCCCCTGCAGCTGCTGCTCGACCTGCTGGATCTGACTCTCGAGCTGTCGCTCGACCAGGCTGGGCGGAACCTCGAAGCTCGTCCGCGTGATGAGGTCGTCGAGGAGACTGCGATGCAACGCCTGATCCGAGGCCTGCCGCCTCTGGGCCTCGAGTCCCTCGCGAATCTTGTCCCGCACCTCGTCGAGCGTCTCGAAGTCGCCGAGATCCTTGGCCAGCTCGTCGTCGAGCTCGGGCAGCTCCCGACGCTTGATGGCGGTCACGGTCGCCGCGAAGACCGCCTGCTTGCCGGCCAGCTCGGCGTTGCCGTAGTCCTCGGGAAAGGAAACCTCGAGGTTCCTCTCCTCCCCCGACCGGGCTCCGGCGAGCTGCTCCTCGAAGCCGGGAATCATCCGGCCCGAGCCGAGCTCGACCTCGACCCCCTCGGCCGATCCCCCCTCGAACGCCACCCCGTCCACGGTCCCGACGAAGTCGACCGTGACCTGATGCCCCTCGCTCGCCTCCGTCTCCTCGGGCTCCTCGACCCAGGTGGCCTGCCGCTCACGAAGATTCTCGAGCTCGGTCAGGATCTCGTCCTCTCCCACGGAGACACGCGGCTTCGATCCGGAAAGCTTTTCCAGGTCGGGAAGTTCGATGTCGGGCTTCACCTCGATTCGAGCTGTGTAGCGGAAGCTCTCGCCCTCGACGGGAATCTCGGCCTCGATCTGGGGCTCCACCACCGGCTGGAGCGCCGCCTGCTCGACCGCTTCCGGCAGCGTCTCGCGGACGAGGGAGCGTTCGATCTCCTCGCCCAGGGAGCTCCCGTACATCTGCTTGATCACGCGCGGCGGCACCTTGCCGGGGCGGAATCCCTTGACCCGGGCGCCCTTGCGCAGCTCGTTCACGATCCGAGAGAAGGCTCCGTCGACCCGCTTCGCCTCGACCTCGATCGTCAGCTCACGCACCACGGGCGAAATCTCGTTCGTCTCGACCCGGACGTCGTCGCGGCTCGCTTCGGTCTCTGCCATGCCCCTCTTTCCTCTCTCGCCTGTCTTCAGGCTCTCTCTTCAGGTCCAGGCTCTCTCGGCTCTCGTGGCCCTCTCCCGGCGTCGAATGGCTCGTCTGTCCGGCAGGCGTCGGGATCGGCCGCCTGCTCTCTCCGGGACGCTGCCGGGTCTCGCGGCCAGGGGCTCACGATTGCGGGTACCGGGGGTGCCGGGGACAGGACTCGAACCTGCACGTCCAGAGGACGGTGGCTCCTAAGGCCACT
>CAYXLY010000391.1:0-4715 GCA_964466005.1 uncultured Spirochaetaceae bacterium
CCCCCCGTCCAGCGCCCGGTCGCCTCGGCGCCAGCCGCTCCGACGCCCCCCCTCGTCACTCCGACACCTTCGAGATCGACCCCCCTCACGCGCCCGAGCCCGCCGATTCCGCGGATGCCTGCGAGACCCGCGCCCGGTCGCATCGAACCGATCCCGCCCGATCCGCCGGTCGCGGAGATCCGCCGCCGTGCGCTCGCTCGGGCGGGGATGGAGGCCGAGCGAGCGGGTCGGCTCTGGCGGGGACTCAGGCGTCGTGCGCTGTGGCCGGAGGTCTCCTTGCGCTTCCGGATGGACTCGGACCGCGATCGGTCGCACGACTCGGATCAGAGCTTCGTCTCCGGAGAGACACGCTTCCTCCTCGATCGCCGTCGGGACGAGGCGCGAGGCTACGAGGCTTCGGTCGATCTCGAGTGGGATCTCGGTGGACTCGTCTACCCGGTCCGCAGCGTCGAGCTCTCCCGCGAGCTGCGCCAGGTCGTCAGCCTGCGCGACGACATCGTCGACGAGATCCATCAGCTCTATTTCGAGCGACAGACGATCCGCGAGCGCCTCGGCTCCGGGGCTCCCGCCCTCGAGCCGGCCGAGCTGGAGCGGCTCCGGATCCGTGCTCGCGAGCTCGAGGCGGGGCTCGATGCCTGGACCGGAGGCTGGCTGGGTCGTTGGCGACGCGCGACCTCGGCCGCCGCCGGAGAGAGCGAGCCCTTGGAGGCGTTCCTCGCCTCGCGCGACGCGGCTTCGGCCGCAGTCCCGATCGGTCCCGGTCACCCCGATGAATCACCCCGTTGAGTAGAGAGGAGAAGGAATGAGGCATGGGAAGACGTGGATCCTGGGAGCGGCTCTGATCGGGCTGCTCGCGCCGGCTGCGGCCAGCGCATTGCCCCTGCTGTCGGAGGTCTACTACGACGCGCCGGGGTCGGACGACGGTCAGCTCTTCGTGGAGATCTCGGGCCGCCCCGGGGAGTCGCTCGAGGGAATCACCGTCGAGGGAGTGAACGGGGCGAACGGAGCGACGGGACCCAGCATCCTGCTGAGCGGAGCCGTCGGCTCCGACGGGCTCTTCGTGCTGGCCGACGAGGCCTCGGGCGGCGGGACCTCGGTGCTCGGGGCCGACCTGCTCGCGAGCTTCGACTTCCAGAACGGACCCGACTCGATCGTGCTGCGTCGGGGGGACGAGATTCTCGATGCGATCGGATATGGAGTCTTCGAGGGGGGAGAGATCTTCGCGGGAGAGGGACGACCGGCCCCCGACGTCTCGCCGGGAGAGAGCCTGGCGCGTCGATTCGCGGATCTCGACAGTGGGGACAACGCCGAGGACTTCGTCGTCCTGACGACGCCGACGCCGGGCGTGGCGGACTTCGCGGTCGTCCCGGAGCCCGGAAGCGCGATGTTCTTCGGACTCGGCCTCTCGGGCCTCGCCGCGTCGAGCGGCGCCCGGCCGAGGGGACGGAGGAGGGGCGCATGGCGACGTCGCGGTGCTGGCCGAGCCCGCATCGCAGCCGGACGGAGCACGGGATGCGCGGGATGAGAGGAGGCCGTCGGGGCCACAGGTGATCGACGTCGGAACGGCTCCGGGCGGGCCCCGCGGGCTCCTCGCCCGTGTACGGGTCTTCCCGGAGCTTCGATCTTTCAGATTCGAGTCGGACTGCCCGATAGACGAGACGCCAGGGCGCGGTTCCGCGTGCGGGGGCCGCGGCCCCGTGCGTCCGACCGCGATTGCAGGGTATCCTCCCGCCGGGCGCGCCCAGAGCGCTCGTGCGCAGGCATCTTGGGGGGGCATCGCGCGCCGATGCTGTCGGGCTTCAATACGAATTTCCGCTATCGCGGAGTGCTCTTTCACGTCCAGACCGAGGACAGTGGCCGGGGGCATCCCCACGTCATCACCCATCTCTTCCACGGCGGCAACATCATCGCCTCGGAGAAGCGGGACTACTCGGATCTGCTGGCGGCCGGCGACACCGAGGAGGAGATCCGGAAGCTGATGGAGGGCCAGCACAAGGCGATGCTGAGGAGCCTCTCGCGCGGCGAGCGCGATCGGCTGATCAGCGAGCGCCTGGGGCCCGAGGTCTTCGACACCGATCGAGCGGGCGATCCGCCTCCCGAGCCCCGCTCGGGCCAGGCCGACGCCCCGAGCTCGTCCGGTCCCTCCGACTCCGCCGCCGCCGCCGCTGTCGTCTCGGCGCCCCGGTCGCCGGTCGGAGCCGAGCCGACCTGCATCGTGCCCGACGAGGCCGTGACCGGCTCACGTCTCTCCCGGGTCTTCGGGGATCGCGTGGTGAGCGAGAAGCCGCTCGACGAGGTGGTCCTCGACTATCTGGTGGAGAACGCACGAAAGCGGAAGCGCAGCGGACGGTGAGGCGCAGGGCGCCGACGGCGATCGGCGAGCCGCCGGTCCGGATGTATCACGTCTCGAAGTCCTACATGGCGGGGGTCTACGCCCTCCGCGACGTCTCGCTCGAGGTGCGTCGGGGGGAGTTCGTCTTCCTGACCGGTCCCTCCGGTGCCGGAAAGACGACCCTCCTCGAGCTTCTGTTCGCCGCCGAGCAGCCGAGCGAGGGACAGATCCTGGTGCTCGGACGGAACGCGGCCCGGCTGGGAGCGGGCGCGATCCCCGCGCTGCGCCGTCGGGTCGGTGTCGTGTTCCAGGACTTCAAGCTGCTCGAGGATCGGACCGTCGAGGAGAACGTCCGGCTGGCGCTCGACGTGATCGGCGTGCCGCGTCGCGAGGCGCGCTCGAGGGTCTTCCAGATGCTGAAGTCGGTCGGGCTCCAGCATCGCCGCTTTCATCATCCCCTGTCGCTCTCGGGCGGAGAGCAGCAGCGCGTGGCGCTGGCCCGGGCCCTGGTGAACGAGCCGGAGATCCTGCTGGCGGACGAGCCGACGGGCAACCTCGATCCGGAGCTCACGCTCGAGATCATGGACCTGATCGTGTCCGCCTCGACCCGCGGCACGACCGTCATGGTCGCCACGCACGACCTCTCGCTGATCGAGCGCTACGGCAAGCGCGTCCTGCGCCTCGAGGACGGTCGCGTCATCGAGGACGTGCCGGCGGCCGGATCCCGGCTCGGGAGCGAGGCATGAGCCGGGTCTGGATGCTGATCCGCATCGCCTTCGCGAACGCGGTGCGCGGAATCCGTACGGGCAGCACCACGAGCTCGCTCGCGGTCCTGACGATCGCGATCGTGCTGGTGCTCGTGGGCAGCGCTTCCCTGCTCGTCAACAACATGTCCGGGCTGCTCGACGAGTTCGGTCGGGAGCTCCAGCTGACCGCCTATCTGGAGGACGGGATCCCCGAGCCCGAGCTCCAGCGGCTCGCGACCACCGTCGGGGGAGCGCCGGGCGTCGAGCGGGTGGAGGTCGTCACGCGGCAGGAGGCGCTCGCGCGCTTCGAGAAGATCGCGGGCGGGGCCGAGCTGCTCGCGGGGCTCGAGGAGAATCCGCTGCCCGCCTCGCTGGAGATCCATCTCCTGCCCGGAGCCCGAACCTCGGAGGCGATCGGGATCCTGGAGTCGTCCCTCGACGGGCTGCCGGGCATCGACGAGCTCGCTCACGGTCGGGAGTGGATCGAAGGCTATGCCCGTGCCCTCTCCCTGGTCCGGGGCGGCGCGACGGTGATCAGCATCGTGCTCGGTCTGGCCGCGCTGTCGATCGTGGCGAACACGATCCGCCTCGCGCTGTACGCCCGCCGCGACGAGCTCGACATCCTCGCATTGGTGGGTGCCAGCCGGACCTTCGTACGCGTGCCCTTCATGCTGGAGGGGACCTTGCAGGGCCTGCTGGGCGGGGTGATCGCCCTGCTGATCGTCTTCGGTGCCTATGAGCTGCTCCTGCCCCAGCTCCGCTTCGGTCTCGAGCTGCTGGTCGGGCACGCGGAGCTGCGCTTCTTCACGACCGCGGAGGCCCTCGGGCTGGTGGCCGCCGGCGGCGGTCTGGGCCTCCTGGGCTCGATGACGGCGCTCGTCGGCTGGCGGGGCCAGACGTGATCGGTCGAGGCGATCTCGGGATGCGCCCTCCGACGCGGCCGCTCTGGCTGCCTCGGCTGCTCCTCCTCCTGCTGTCCTCGTGGATCTTGACCGTCCCGTCGACGGCCGGCGCGCAGGGGCGTCGCGATGAGCTCGAGAGTCTGCGCGAACGGATTCAGGACAGCCGGGAGCGCGTCACGGCGCATGAGGCGGATGAGCGCGCCCTGCTCGAACGTCTCGAGGAGGTCGACAGACGGCTCCGGACCGTGGCGGCGAGGCGAGACGCGGCGCGGAAGGCCGTCGTGGGGGCGCGGCGGCGACTCGCGCGAATCGAGCCCGAGCTCGAGGCGGCGCGGGAGAAGCTCGCCGGGACCCAGCGCGCCTTGGCGGCGCGGGCGGTGGCGCTCTACCGCGGTGGAGAGCTCGGGCCGGTTCGCGTGCTCTTCTCGGCGGAGTCCCTGCCGGAGATGCTCGCGCGCGCGAACGCCTTGCGGGTGCTCGTCCGTCACGATGCGGAGCTGGTCGCCCGGCTGGGCGAGGAGCGGGACACGCTCGAGGCGCTGCGCCGGGACGCGGCTCGAGCCGTGGAGGAGCAGAGGCAGGCGAGCACGCGCCTGGAGCGCGCGGCGGCGGAACTCGAGACCGAGCGGGTGGGGAAGCGGCAGCTGCTCGCTCGAGTCCGCGAGGACCGTTCGACCGAGCGTCAGCTCCTGCTGGAGCTCGAGCAGGCGGCTCAGGCTCTCGAGGAGACGATCC
>CAYXLY010000392.1:0-4692 GCA_964466005.1 uncultured Spirochaetaceae bacterium
GAGGACCGCGTCGGCCACCTCGAAGTAGTCGCCGGAGCCGCCCATCACGATCACGCTCGAGACTCCGAAGCGCTCGTAGAGCTCGCGCACACGATCGAGGAAGGGCGTGATCGGCTCGTCCTCGGGATGCACGAGCGCCTGCATGCGGGCGTCCCGCACCATGAAGTTGGTGGCGCACGTATCCTCGTCGAGAAGCAGGCCGGAGGCGCCCACCTCCAGGGCCTCTGCGATGTTCGCCGCCTGACTCGTGCTGCCGCTCGCGTCCTCGCTCGAGAAGGATCGGGTGTCCCGGGCGACGACCTCGCCGGGACGGATCGGGAGACGATCGATGAAGGCCTGGATGTCGACCCCGGTCACGGCTCGGCCATCCTCGGCGCGAATCTTGACCAGGGCAGGATCGCTGACGACGGTCTCCCGACCGTCCCCGGGTACGTGGGGCGCGACGCCGCGCTCGAGAGCCCGGAGAAGCGTCGACTTTCCGTGGTAGCCGCCGCCGACCAGCAGGGTCACTCCGCGTGGAATGCCCATCCCCCGCCAGAGGCGGCCGGGTGCGCCGGCGTCCGCATGGGGCACCTCGATCTCCACCCGGAAGGCTTCGGGTGCCTCGAAGGGCAATACGTGCTCGCTCGCCATCGGCTGCTCCGAGGCGCCGCTGGCGCGAGGCAGGATCGCCCCCTCTCCCACGAATGCGACCAGCCCGCGCTCGTTCAGCCGGGCCCGGACGTGCTCCTGGTTCTCGATGCAGTCGACGAAGCGTCGAAGCTCCGCCTCGACGGCCTCGCTGCGCTCGATCCAGGCGCGCGAGACCAGACGCGGAATCGTCTCGACGAGGAGTCGAGCGGCCTCGCTTCCGAGCGCGCGCCGCCCCGCCGCCGGCAGGCCCACCTCGATGCGGGCCTCGACGAAGTCCTCGCCGAAGACCACTGCGCTCCGTTCCAACACCTCTTGCCCGCCGGCGTCGATGGCGATCAGGCCGCCCTTGCCGGTCCCGATGCGGGGGGGCCGCGCCGAACGGATCGCGGATCGGAAGGCACGCGCCAGCCAGACGGCACAGGCCATCCGGCGCACCCGATCGTCGAAGAGCGCCCGGTCCAGGAAGATCACGTCGTGCGGGACCCGCAGCCGCATCCGGGACGGTGCGGCGAAGGGGTCGCTCTGGACGCGATCGACATGGAGCGTGAGCTCGGGGAACTGCCAGACGCCCTCGATGTCCCGGTAGGCCTTGTAGCCGCGGCCGTCGAGCCGGCGCAGCGCCTCTTCGAGCTCGCGAGCGGGCCGCGCCTCCCGCTCCGCGCTCGCTCTTCGTCGCCGCTCGGTTCGATCCGTCAAACGATCTCCTCTCGTCCTGGCTCCGGTGTCCTTGCCGCCGTTGCCGTCGGAGCAGGCGTCCCGGCCCGCTCTCTCTGCCTTCGTGAGTCTAGACGCACGACCCGATCACGATCAGCCCCCTCGCGGATCGCCGAGAGGAGCGGCTGATGAAGTCGGAGGCTTCAGAGGCGTCGGCCCGTCGCTACTCGAGACCGAGCGAGAGCTGCGCGCCGCCGGGTCGTCGGAAGGACGCCGTGGAGAGCCGCGGAGGCGGGGCGTCGAGTCCCGTCCTTCGAGCCCAGACCCGAAAGAGGTCCCTGATCTGCTCCGCGAACGGCCCCTCGCCCCGCATCCGGCTTCCGAAGCGCGGATCATTGAGGCGACCTCCACGGAGGGACTCGAGACGGTGGAGCACCTTCTCGCGTCGGAGAGGACGGTGCGTGATCAGCCAGTCGTCGAAGAGGTCGTCGAGACCGTGGGGAAGGCGGAGCACGATCACTCCCGCGTGCGTCGCCCCTGCAGAGGCTGCGGCCTCGAGCAGAGCCGGCATCTCCTCGTCCGTGAGGCCGGGAATCACCGGGGCGACCATCACGCCGGTCGGAATGCCCGCGCTCGCGAGGCGTTCGATGGCGCGCAGGCGCTCCCGGGGGCTCGATGCGCGGGGCTCGAGCGCCCGAGCGAGCTGGGCATCCAGAGTCGTGAGGCTCAGCGAGACCGAGACTGCTTCGTGCTCCGCGAGACGGCCGAAGAGGTCGATGTCGCGCGTGACCAGCGCGTTCTTCGTGATCACGGTGATCGGATTGAGGAGCTCGGCGAATACCTCGATGCATCGGCGCGTCAGCTCCGTCTGCCGTTCGATCGGCTGATAGGCGTCGGTCACGCCCGAGATCGCGACGACCTGCGGTCTCCAGCGTGGCGCGGAGAGCTCACGGCGTAGGATCTCGGGAGCACGCTCCTTCACGAGGATCTTCGTCTCGAAATCCAGGCCCGCCGAGTACCCCAGGTACTCGTGGGTCGGTCGGGCATAGCAGTAGGCGCAGCCATGCTCGCAGCCGCGGTAGGGATTCAGGCTCGCAGCGAAGGGGATGTCGGGGCTCTGATTGAAGCGGATGGCCGTGCGCGAGGGATCGGGCAGCGCGCGAGTCCTCGCGCGGGTCTCCGGGAACGCGTCCCCGGGCTCCGGGCGGGCGAAGGCCTCTCCCGCCTCGAGTCCGTCCGGGAGCCGGGCCGTCCGACGGGGCTCGAATCGGCCGGTCGGGTTCGCCCGAGCGCCTCGGCCCTTGAGGACCGGACTGAAGGCCGGGGGCTCCGACTCGAGCAGCCGTGCCGGTCGCCTGCCCTCGTGATCCGGAAGACCTCTGGAGCTCGTCGACGAGCCCCTGGCCCGGCTCTCCGACGAGGCTCTCGGAGAGCGCTTCGTCGGGGGCGCGGAGGGGGTCTTCGAGGGGGATGAGGGGGTCTTCGAGGGGGATGAGAGGGTCTTCGAGGGGGATGAAGGGGGCTTCGAGGCCGACGGGGAGCGAGCTGGGCGACGATGAGGCATGGGGGCGAAAATAAGACGAAGATCGGTGCGCGGCAAGGCACCTCGCAGCGTCGCAGGGATCCAGTGATCCTCCGGGCGGCGTCCGGCGGGTCCGCGTCCGAGGTTCAGCGCATCGGATGGGTGGAGCCTGCGCGTCAGACGCTCAGATGGGCCTCGAGAGCCGGCCCCGCGGTTCTCTCGAAGCGCTCGGCCACCGCGAGGTCCTCCTGGATCTGACGGGAGACGCGTCGGCCCGCGGCGAGGGGATGGCGCTGGAAGAAGGCCCGGACCTCGTCGGCGAGCTCCGGCGGCAGCCCCCGAGCCGTGCTGCGGGCCAGACGCGCCAGCAGGATCGGAGGGAGGCTCTTCTCCAGTCGGCTCCAGCGTCGCTGAAGATGTCGCCAGGCAGCCGGGGCGCTCTCGCGGCGGGAGAGCAGGCCGGCGAGCAGGCTCGCGCGGTCCGCGAGCGGCGCGAGCCCCTCGTCGTCGCAGGCGGCCAGGCTACGAGCGACGCCGTCCGCGCTCTCGACCTCGGCGAGAGCGAAGAGCGTGCGTTGCCGGGCCTGCGGCGTCGGGGCCCGACGGGTGGCATCGCAGAGAGCGGCTTGCAGCTCGGCATCCGCTCGTTGCGCGGCGACCTTCAGGATCACGTCCGCGAGCTCTCGGGGAAGCGGACGGCCGGTCTCGAGATGAAGGCGGGCGACTCCCTGGCAATGACGCTCGACTGTCTCGTCTCGAGCCAGCCCGCCGATCAGGCCGAGGATGCGAGCGCGGCGCAGGGCGCTTCGCTCGTCCTCGCCTTCGCGGGGCTCGAGTCCGAGCCGGTCGACCTGCGCGCCGAAATGGACGGCGATCCACGTACGGAGCCGCTCCTCGACGGCGGCCCCCCGACTCGGGGCCAGGCTCCGACCGATCTCTCCGAGCACGTCCTCCACGGACCGCAGGACCTCGGGCTCGTCTTCCTGGCCGAGGGACGCCAGCAGGTCGAGCAGCGGGGCGATCGAAGCACGTCCGGCCCGTGCGAGAGCCCATTGATGACCGATCAGGCCGATGCGCTCGATCGGGGAGAGGCTCGGGCAATCCGCGATCAGCTCGCAAAGGGCTTGCTCGTCGTGCTCGACGCGAAAGAAGCCCGCCTCGTTCGCGTTGCCGTAGAGGAAGGCGGGCTGCGTTCCGTGTCCCGGAAGACGCTCGCTGCGCCGGGTGATCAGGTGTCGGACCAGACCGTCCTCTCGGGTCGTTCCGCGTCCGATCCGACCGATCCAGGGGATCTTCCAGTGGGGCTCGGCCCGGCGCTTCTCGGGGGTGCCCGCGCGGCGGGGGGCCTTCGGAGGAAGGGCGAGGAAGCGGGCTTGCTGCAGCTCCAGAGCCCCTGCCTCCTGGCGTGGCCTCCGGCGGATCGAGACCAGCGGAAAGCCCGTCTGCAGGATCCAGGGAGCCACGATCTCCTCGATCGGATGGTCCGAGACCTCCTCGAGCGCGGCCCAGAGATCGGCCGCCTCGGCGCTCGCCTCCCGATGTCTTCGGATGTAGAGGCGGATCCCCTCCCGGAAGGTCTCTGCACCGAGATGATGCTCGAGCATGCGGAGCACGCAGGCTCCCTTGGTGTAGGTGATGGCGTCGAAGTTCTCCTGGGCCTCCTCGGCGTTGCGGACCGGCGGAGCGATCGGGTGGCTGCTCGCGAGCGCGTCCGCGGCGAGCGCCGCCTCGCGTCGATGCGCGAAGTCGAGCCAGATCCGCCAGTCGGGCTGCCAGGAGTCGATGATCTCGTAGGCCATCCAGGCCGCGAAAGCCGCGTTCAGCCAGAGATCGTTCCACCATGCCATCGTGACGAGGTTGCCGAACCACATGTGGGAGAGCTC
>CAYXLY010000393.1:0-4678 GCA_964466005.1 uncultured Spirochaetaceae bacterium
TCGACCCGGCGAGGTCCTTCTCGATTGGGATCCCTTCGCGAGCCCGATCCTCTCGGAGATGAGGGGGACCGTCCAGTTCCGGGACATCATCGAAGGCGCCACGATGCAGGAGCAGGTGGACGAGTTCACCGGAGTCTCCTCGAAGGTGATCATCGAGTCGAAGGATCCGGAGCTGCGACCCCAGATCTGGATCGTGGAGGTCGACGGCGAGACGGAGTCGAAGAGCCTGCTTCCGGTCGGAGCCTATCTCTCGGTCAACGAGGGGGAGGAGGTCACGGCCGGCCAGGTCGTGGCGAAGATTCCGCGCGAGGCCAGCAAGACGAAGGACATCACCGGCGGCCTGCCGAGGGTGGCAGAGCTCTTCGAGGCCCGAAAGCCGAAGGAGTGCGCCGTCGTCGCGGAGATCGATGGCATCGTCTCGTTCGGTCCGGACTCGCGGGGCAAGCGCCGCGTGATCGTGACGCCAGAGGAGGGGGACCCCGAGGAGTACCTGATTCCGAAGGGCAAGCACGTGAGCGTGCACGAGGGCGACCGGGTCCGGGCGGGCGAGGCGCTCATGGACGGCTCCTCGAACCCCCACGACATCCTCAAGATCAAGGGCGAGAAGGAGCTCGCCAAGTACCTGGTCGACGAGGTGCAGGAGGTCTACCGCCTCCAGGGCGTGAAGATCAACGACAAGCACATCGAGACGATCGTCCGCCAGATGGTCCGAAAGGTGAGGATCGTCGATCCCGGCGACTCGGACTGGCTGATCGGAGAGCAGGTGGAGAAGACCGCATTCCGCGAGCTGGTGGAGCAGTTCGAGAGCGAGGGCAAGGCGCCGCCGACGGCGGAGACCCAGCTCCTCGGCATCACCAAGGCCTCCCTCTCCACGGAGTCCTTCATCTCGGCCGCCTCCTTCCAGGAGACGACCAAGGTCCTCACGGAGGCCGCCATCTGGGGCAAGATGGACCATCTCCGGGGCCTGAAGGAAAACGTGATCATGGGTCGCCTGATCCCGGCGGGAACCGGCATGCAGCAATACGGCCAGATCGGGATCCACGTCGAGCTGCCCGAGGGCTACGAGCTCGAGCGAGCGGAGCCCGAAGAGCCGGGTGGCGGATTCGGCAGCGGAGGGGGAGGCTATCCGAGCGATCGGGAGGGCTCCCATGCTCCGGTCGCCGGCCTCTTTGCCTCGCCGGCCGGGTCCGCGGATGCGAGCCCGGACGGGGGTGCCATCGAGAGCTGAACGAGCCGGGGGTGAAGGCCCCCGGTTCGGCGATCTCAATTGATCTCGAAGCCCCATTCGGAAGGGGGCCGGGTCCGTTCCGCCCGGCTCGACCGGTGGGCAGACGGCACCGTTGACACGGCCCCGCAGGTCGCTAAGATGCGCGCCGTTCCAAGAGCCAGGGATTTCGCAACCCCGCGGTACGTTTCCAGAATTCGGAGAGAGCGCCCGAGTCTGACTCCGGTCTCTTCGCATCTGAGAAGCGGCACTTCGGGGTCGTACTGTCTCTGATTCCCGATCTCGAGGTTCAATCACAGGAGTTCCGTCGAGCCCCATGCCGACCATTCAGCAACTGATCCGCAAGGGTCGCAAGCCGAAGGCTTCGCGATCGAAGTCACCCGACCTGAAGAGCTGTCCCCAGCGCCGCGGGGTCTGTCTGCGCGTCTTCACGGCGACCCCGAAGAAGCCGAACTCGGCCCTCCGGAAGGTGGCTCGTGTGCGCCTGACGAACGGGAACGAGGTCAACGCCTATATCGGCGGCGAGGGACATACCTTGCAGGAGCATTCGGTGGTCCTGGTCCGGGGCGGGCGCGTGAAGGATCTCCCGGGTGTCCGGTACCACATCGTCAGAGGATCTCTGGACGCGACGGGCGTGGACGGCCGGAATCAGAGTCGGTCGAAGTACGGATCGAAGAGGCCGAAGTGAAGCCCGGCATCCGGCCGGTCCGGATTCCGGTCGGGGGCCGCCAGCGGGCGCCTAGCGCCCATCGTTAGCCGGTCGCCGTCGCTGAAGCCGAGAGAGCGGAAGCGGGAAGTGGCCGGAAGAAGACTGCAAGAAGCCAGACCAGAGAAGCCAGAGAAGTAAGAGAAGCAAGAGAAGAGAGGACCCGTTCATGCCCCGACGGCGCGAAGTGCAGAAGCGGCAAACGATCCCGGATCCCAAGCACGGGGATCAGATGGTGAGCCGCTTCATCAACGTCATCATGCGTGACGGCAAGAAGAGCACCGCAGAGAACATCGTCTACGGTGCCTTCGACGAGATCGAGACCAAGATGCGCAGCGAGCCCCTGGCCATGTTCCGGCGGGCCATGGACAACATCCGACCGCGCGTCGAGGTGAAGTCGCGGCGCGTCGGAGGTGCGACGTATCAGGTGCCGATCGAGGTCTCGCCGAACCGGGCGACCTCGCTCGCGATGCGGTGGCTGGTGGGGTACTCGCGATCGCGGCCGGGCAAGAACATGCGGGAAAAGCTCGCGAACGAGATCATCGACGCCGCGAACGAGCGCGGTGAGAGCGTGAAGAAGAGAGAGGACACGCACCGGATGGCCGAGGCCAACAAGGCCTTCGCTCATTATCGGTGGTAGCGGCGATTCGTCCGGATCGCGGTCCCGGCCACGGAGCGGGATCGGCCTCGAGCTGCTCCTGAGGGGCAGGGTCGGGAGGAGACGGAGCAGGGCGGCTCGCGAACGGAAGATTCGATGCCTCGCAGCGTGCAGCTCTCGCAGATCAGGAATATCGGCATCATGGCTCACATCGATGCCGGAAAGACCACGACGACCGAGCGGATCCTCTTCTACACGGGCGTCAACTACAAGATAGGAGAGGTTCACGACGGGGCAGCGACGATGGACTGGATGCAGCAGGAGCAGGAGCGGGGGATCACGATCACCTCGGCCGCGACGACCTGCACCTGGAAGGACCATCGGATCAACATCATCGACACCCCGGGTCACGTCGACTTCACCGTGGAGGTGGAGCGATCTCTGCGGGTCCTGGACGGAGTGATCGCCGTCTTCTGCGGTGTCGGAGGTGTCGAGCCCCAATCAGAGACGGTATGGCGGCAGGCCGACAAGTATCGGGTCCCGCGAATCGCCTTCGTGAACAAGATGGATCGAATGGGTGCCAACTTCGAAAACGTGGTCTCGATGATCGAGGACCGACTGGGAGCCCGGCCGTTGCCTCTGCAGCTGCCGATCGGCTCCGAGGACGCGTTTGCGGGGGTGGTGGATCTCCTCGATCGCAAGGCCCTCTACTGGGACGACGAGTCGCTCGGCGCCGAGTTCCGGACGGAGGCGGTGCCCGAGGCGCTCGTGGAGGAGGCCGAGCTCGCCCGGGAGCAGATCGTCGAGCGACTGGCCGACTACGACGACGAGGTGATGGCTCGATACCTCGACGGCGCGGAGGTCTCCGTCGAGACGCTGAGGGCGGCCATCCGGCGGGCCACGCTCTCCCTCGACGTGGTGCCCGTGCTCTGTGGGAGCGCTTTCAAGAACAAGGGCGTGCAGCCCCTGCTGGATGCCGTCGTGGACTGTCTTCCCTCGCCCTCCGAGGTTCCGCCCGTGGAGGGCGTGCGCGTGAAGGATGGGGCGGTCGTGCCTCGGAAGGCCGACGACGCCGAGCCCTTCGCGGCTCTGGTCTTCAAGATCCAGTCGGACAAGCATGCGGGCACGCTGTCCTATCTCCGCGTCTACTCCGGCAAGGCCAGAGCCGGCGAGCAGCTCGTCGATGCCACCAATGGAAAAAAGGAGAGAGTGGGCCGTTTCCTCCGGATGCACGCCAACAAGCGACAGGAGGTCGACGAGGTCCATGCGGGAGACATCGTGGCCGCGGTCGGGCTGAAGAACGTGGCGACCGGGCATTCGCTCTGCGCCGTGAACGCGCCAGTCGTGCTCGAGTCGCTCGAGTTTCCCGAGCCCGTCATCTCCATTGCGATCGAGCCGAAGACGACCGCGGACATGGAGAAGCTCGCCCAATCCCTCGATCGTCTGGCGATCGAGGATCCCTCTTTCAAGGTCTCGACGGACGCCGATACCGGACAGATGATCATCTCGGGGATGGGGGAGCTGCATCTCGAGATCATCGTGGATCGGCTGCTTCGCGAGTTCGGAGTGGATGCAAACGTCGGCCGACCCCAGGTCTCGTACAAGGAGACGATCTCCGCCCGGGCCTCGGGCCGAGGCGAGTACGTCAAGCAGACGGGCGGCACGGGCGAATATGCCGTGGTCGAGGTCGAGGTCGAGCCGGGAGAGACCGGCTCGGGCTTCGTCTTCGAGAACGCGACCCGGGGCGGGGCGATCCCGGTCGAGTTCGTCGCCTCGGTCGAGCAGGGCTGCCACGAAGCGATGCAGAGCGGCCATCTCGGCGGCTATCCGGTCGTCGACGTCGGCGTTCGACTCGTGGGCGGAGCGGCACACGAGACGGACTCTTCGGAGCGGGCCTTCCTGATCGCCGGATCGATGGCGATGAACGACGCGCTCCGACAGGCCTCGCCCGTCCTCCTCGAGCCGATCATGGCCGTCGAGGTCGTCACGCCCGAAGAGTTCCGCGGAGCCGTTCAGGGAGACCTCAATGGTCGCCGCGGCCAGATCACGGGAATCGAGATGCGGCCGACCGCCCAGGTCGTTCAGGCGGAGGTCCCGCTCTCGGAGATGTTCGGGTACGTGAGCAGCGTCCGATCGATGACGCAGGGGA
>CAYXLY010000394.1:0-4639 GCA_964466005.1 uncultured Spirochaetaceae bacterium
GGCGCCGGCTCGCCCTGCGATCCAGGCGGCTCGCCGGAGCCGCCCGGGCGTTCCGAGGCCGACGCGGGCGGGGGATGCGAGAGCCAGACGATCGCGGTGCCCCCCGCCTCGATCCACGGCAGCGACAGGCCCTGCCCCGCCGCAAGCGCTCGCTCTCCGGACGAGCCGGTCTCGCCTCCGACCTCGGCGTCCGGCTCGGCGGGGGCCCCGGACGCGGGCGGCGGAGCGGGCGAGCCGCAGACTCCCCGGGGCGCGATGAGCCAGACGGGATCCGTCGTCGGAGGCGTGGAGAGTCCCGTCAGCCAGCGACCCCGGGTAGCGTCGAAGCGCTCCAGCAGCTCGAAGAGCGCCGCGTGACCGCGCGGGGCGGTATCCCAGGTCGTCTCCGCACGGCCCGGCGTCTCGCCCGGGAGCGAGACCTGGATCGCGAGAGCGCTACCTACGAGGATCGCGAGTCCGAGCGCGAGCCGACGCCGCCCGATCATCGTCGTCCTCCGGCGAGCGACACGATCCGCGCATCGAGCGAGAGCCACGCCTCGAAGAGCGCCGGATCCTCACGCGGCGCGTCGAGCCGCGGATCGTCGAACCCGAGCGCCTCGAGCCGATCGACGAGCGCGATCAGATCTCGCGCCTCTCTCTCGGGCAGACCGGAGGTCGCGATGCGCCGGCGCAGGGTCCGGTTCGGATCCGAGCGCGCCAGCTCCAGCCAGTCGCGATCGATCAGCCAGGCGAGGATCGCCATCTGGACGCCATGGGCCGCCTCGAGGAATCGGCCTTCCCGCGCCCGGGCCCTCGCCGCCGCCAGCGCCTCGGCGTGCCGGATCGTGGAAGACGCTCGTCCTTCTCCGCCTCGCCCTTCAGACCTCCTCGAGCGCTCGCGCCAGCGCCAGAGAATCACGATCGAGGCCGCGAGCAGCAGACAGAGCGCCGTCCACCCCACCCCCTCCGCCGCCTCGCCGAAGACCCCGAAGAGACCGAGCCCGCGTGCGAGCGCGGAGGGGATGGCCTGGAGCATCTCCTGCAGCCAGGCCAGGAGATCGATCAGCCAGACGGGCGCAGCCTCGATGAGGCGCTCGAGCAGGGCCTGCCCCGTCTGCTGCTCGCGCTCCCAGCGGGCGAACTCGGATCCCGAGAGGATCTCCCGGGCCGAGGCGCGCAGCTGCTCATCGGTCGGCAAGGCTCGATCCTGCCTCCACCTGCTCGGCGAGCAGCTCGAGATCGTAATGCTCGGCCCGACAGCGCAGGTCGAAGTAGAGCACGACGGCGACGGCCGTCGTGAAGGCGAAGCCCACCGCCTGGAGGAGGCCCCAGGTCAGCAGGCCCAGCACGGGCACGAAGCCGATCAACGCCTGGGCGGCGCCGACCGGAATGCCCACCAGCAGGCCCGCCGAGATCACCACGAGCACCACCCGACCCCGTGCGCCGCCGGCGAGCGCGAAGGCACGGCGCACCGTCCCGACCACGCCCGCGGACTCCAGCACGGAGACCGGCGGCAGCAGGGAGGCGAGAGCGGCCACGAAGAGCAGGACGAAGAAGAGCAGCGCGAAGGCGGCGAGGCCGAGCCCGACCCTCAGCAGCGTGCCGACCGCCCCGAGCCCCGGAGCCAGCTCCCCCAACAGTGCGCCCGCCGCGACACCGAGCAGGCCCACCACCAGGAAGGCGCCGAAGACCGCACCCAGATAGACGAGATAGGAGGCGACGAGAGGAGCCAGCGATCTCAGCCCCACGCGCGCCGCCTCTCCCAGGCTGAATTCGCGGCCGAGATAGAAGCGCGCGACGGAGGCGGTGACGGACGCCGCGACGAAGGGATAGAGAATCAGGTAGACGAGACTCATGCCGGTCAACACCCCGCCCATCTCGAGCAGGATCCCGGTCGTCAGCTCGTCGCCCGGCTCGATCGGCTCGGCGAAGGGATCGAAGAGCCACTGTGCCCAGTAGCCCATCAAGACCAGCGGCAGCTGCATCACGAAGGAGAGGCCGACGAGCGTCCGCCACTGCGTCTGGACCAGCCGGAAAGCGGCATCGAGGATCTCGGCCAGGCTGAGCGGGCGCAGCTCGTAGGGCATGGTCTACCTCGAGGGGAGTCGAAGACCGGAGGCGGGAGGACTCAAGGGCCGGGCCTCTCGAGTCGAACCGCGACGACCTCGTCCGGATCGTGAATCGTCGAGATCAAGCGGTCGGCCAGACCGTATCGCTCACGCATGAGTCCGTTGATCCGGCGAGCGAAGTCCGGCACGACGACGGCCCGGTAGCGCTGGGTCTCGCCGCTCCGCGTGAGCCGGACGTCGGGCCTCGCCCGAAGCCGTTGGAGCCAGGCGGCCTCCGGGCTTCCCGCGCGGAGCCAGAGATCGTCATAGCCCTCGACGATCCAGAGCGAGGTCCGGATGCGCGCGCCGCGTGCATCGACGGTCTCGAGCTCGACGACCTCGCCGCCCCACTCGCTCGCCACGAAGAGCCCGATCCCATAGGCGAAGGGGAGCAGAAGCAGGATACCGATGATGCGCGCCAAGGCTCCCTCGTCCCGACCGCTGCGGGCTCGCGAGACAGCGTAGCCCTTCGAAGCTCGACTATCTCTGGTGCCGGCGCATCGCGCGCTGCGCCTCCCGATCCTGCTCCCGCCGGCGAATCGTCTCCCGCTTGTCGTGTCGATGCTTGCCCCGGGCCAGGGCGAGCTCGACCTTCGCGCGACCGCGCAGGAAGTAGAGGCTGAGGGGAACCAGGGTCAGTCCCTTCTCGGCCACCCGACCCGCGAGCCGGTCGATCTCGTGGCGATGGAGCAGCAGCTTGCGTCGCCGTTGCGGGTCGACCGGATTGTCGCGCGTCGCGGGCTCGTAGGGCGAGATGTGGAGCTTCTCCAGCCAGGCCTCCCCCCGATGGACCGTGGCGAAGGCGTCGCCGAGATTGGCGTGTCCCTCTCGCAGGGACTTGACCTCGGGGCCGGTGAGCATGAGGCCCGCCTCGAAGGTGTCCACGATCTCGTACTCGAATCGGGCACGTCGGTTCGTCGCGACGATCCGCTTGCCGTCGGGATCGACTTTCGTCTTCTTGTCGGACTTGCTCGTCTTGGCCATGGCGGGCTCCTCAGCATAGCGGAGGACGCCCGCTTCTCCCGCGAGCCGGGATCAGTCCTCGCGAATGCCGTTCTCGTGGTCCACGAAGACGCGCTTCGACTCGAAGTCGCGCGCCTCGGAGTCCGCGACCTCGGCCCAGCTCGCGATGATCACGAGATCGCCGGGCTTCATGAGATGCGCGGCCGCACCGTTGATGCAGATCTGGCGCCCGCCCCGCTCTCCCTCGATCACGTAGGTGGTGAGGCGATTGCCGTTGGTGCAGTTCCAGATGTCGACCCGCTCGTAGGGGAGCATGTCCGCCGCATCCATCAGGTCGCGATCGATCGTGACCGAGCCTTCGTACTCGATGTTGGCCTCGGTGACCGTGGCGCGGTGGATCTTGGACTTGAGCAGGGTTCGATTCATCGGATCTCTCCTTTGAAGGGAATCAGGGGCCCGCGGGCCGCGGGACTCTCGAGCACGCGCGTCTCGAGCATGCGGTTGTCGATCAGTCGAACGGCAGCGCCCCGTCCATCGGGGTCCGCCTCGAGCTTCAGGGCGATCGCGAGCAGGACGGGCGCTTCGAGACGCTCGGGAGCGATCTCCAGTGCGACGGGATCCCGCAGCTCGGCGTAGTCGATGTGCGCCCGGCTCGCCTCGCCGAGCTTCTTCGTGACCGTCTCGAGGATCACGTCTCGCCTCGATTCGCCCGAGGCCAGCAGGCTCTCGGCGAGATCGAGCGCCTCGGGGATCACGCGCGCCTGCCGTCGCGCCTGCGGTCCGAGCCGGACGTTGCGGCTGGAGAGCGCGAGCCCGTCGGACTCGCGCACGGTCTGCCCGCCGAGAATCTCGATCCCGAAGCCGAGATCCTGCGTCATCCGCCGGAGGACGGCGAGCTGCTGGAAATCCTTCTCGCCGAAGATCGCGACGTGCGGACGAGCCGCCAGGAAGAGCTTCGTGACGATCGTCGTCACGCCCCGGAAATGCCCGGGGCGGGTGGCACCGCAGAGCGGGTCCGAGAGCCCCTGGACCTCGACCCAGGTCGAGGCGCCCTCGGGATAGAGCTCCCCGACCGACGGCGTGAACACCACATCGGCCCCTGCCTCGCGACAGGCGGCCAGATCCGTCTCCGGGTCCCGCGGATAGCCGGAGAAGTCGTTCGGGTCGTCGAACTGCGTCGGGTTCACGAAGATCGACACGATGACCCGGTCCGAGTGACGTCGCACCTCGCGCACGAGCGAGAGGTGACCGGCGTGCAACGCGCCCATCGTCGGCACGAGCGCGATCCGGCGGCCGGCCGCACGCTCCGCATCGGACCAGGCCTGGAGGTCCGCTCGGGATTCGATGATCTGCATGATCAGGCTCGGATCGACGGCCTACCGCCTAGCGGTAGGCGTGCTCCTCGTCGGGGAACTTCCGGCTCACGACCTCGTCGACGTAGGCCCGCGCGGCCTGCGACGCCGCGGCGCCGAGGTTCGCGAACTGCTTGACGAAGGAGGGCGTCCAGTCGTTGAGTCCCAGCAGATCGTGCATCACCAGGACCTGCGCGTCGCAGTGGACGCCGGCGCCGATGCCGATCGTGGGGATCG
>CAYXLY010000395.1:0-4617 GCA_964466005.1 uncultured Spirochaetaceae bacterium
CTCCGGCTGGCGGGCGTGGAGGTCTTCGACTTCTTTCCCTTCACCGAGCATGTCGAGACCCTTGTCTGGCTCGACCGCGATGAGGAACAATCCGGGCTTCCTTCCGAGAACCGCGAGCGCAGCGAGACCCCCTGATGCCCTCCGAAGAACAGGCCGCCTTCGAGTTCGGTCCGCCCCGACCGCGCGTGCGTCCGGCGCGGCCGGAGGATCGCGCCGCCATCGCGGACGCGATCGGTCGCGCGTTCTTCGACGATCCGGTGGCCGTCTACCTCTTTCCGGACGAGTCCAGCCGTCGAAGCCGCTTCGGGCGCTTCGCGCAGATCGCGATCGACTCCTTCACGGGACACGGCGCCGTGCACACGACCGAGCCCGTCCGCGGCGCCGCGATCTGGCAGGCGCCCTCGCCGCCCCCGGTCGGCTTCTGGACCCAGCTCCGTCTCGCGTTCACCCTGGCCCGCACGACGCGGACCGGCTTCCGACGGGCCGCCCGGCTCGGCGAGACCATGCGCAGGCATCATTTCCAGCAGCCGCACTGGTACCTGGCCGTGCTGGGCACGATTCCCGAGGCCCAGGGCAAGGGCCTCGGCTCGGCGATGCTCGGCCCGGTCCTCGCTCGCTGTGATGCCGAGCGCCTGCCCGCCTATCTCGAGTCCTCGAAGGAGAGCAACATCCCCTTCTATCAGCGTCACGGCTTCGAGGTGACCGGCGAGATCCGGATCGAAGGCGGCGACGGCCCCACTCTCTGGCCCATGGTCCGACCGCCGGCCTAGCGCCCAACTCCAGACGCCCTGCCAGGCCGATCCCCCCTCTCCAGAGCGCCCTGCCCCTCACGGCGGCCAGCGCCATCCCGGCGATAGCGCAGGAAGGTCCACACCCCGCTCGGCTCCTCGACGCGCGCCGCGCTCGGGGGCGAGCCGAAGGCCGCCCCGATCGCGCCTTCGGAGAGGAAAGGCGGTCCCACGGCCCGGTCATCGAGCGCACCCTCGAAGCGGGAGAGCAGCAGCTCCTCGACGCGAGCTCCGCGCGCGTGGCCCGGGCCCGGGCCCGGGGTGGGGTCACGCTGCGTGTCGAGCTCCGGGTCACGCTCCGGATCGGGATAGAGAGAGCTCGCCAGGCTCGGCCCCGCCTCGACCAGGACCGTCTCGACGCCGGGCTGCGAGAGCGCATGCTCGAGCGCCTCCGCGAGCCCTCCCGCCTCCCCGACCGACGCCGCGTCGCGGCCCGATCGAAGACCCGACCCCGGCCCCTTCCGCCCGCCCGCACGCGGCGGAATTCCGGCGATCACGTCCAGGGCGCCCACCCGCCCTCCGAGCCGGGCCCGCCCTGCCTCGCTCGTCCAGACGAAGCCGCCCGGGGCGAGCTGGAGGGCCGGATGGTGGACCGGGATCTCGCCCTCGCGCGTGAGCACGATGAGCTGGGGCGGACGGCTCCGCCCGAGCCGATGCAGACGCCAGGCCTGCAGGCCCGACTCCTCCGCGGCGGTCTCCGCGAGCCGGTGGACGAGACGGGGCTCCGCGCGCAGGACGGCGCCCGAGGTGACCAGCGCGTCCGAGCGCGCTCGCGCGGCTCCGAGCACGAACCGGTCCGCCGCGCTCGGCGGGGAATGGGGACCGATCGCGATCACGCGCCGCCGCGCGCCTTCGACCGCGGCCACGTGCAGCAGCCCGCCCGCCGCAGCCCAGTCGACGGTCCCGTAGAGCGCTTCCAGCCGGCGCTCGATGCGGGCCGACTCCTTCTCCGCTCTCGCCTGCCCTGCGCTCATCCGCCCCCCTCTCGACCTGTCTCTCAGCCGGCCCCTCGACGGCGCGTGTCGACGTGCGCGGCGGCGTGCCATCATCTGGCTCGGCGGGCCTTCGGGCTCGTCGGATCTGCGCCGGATCCGCCTCGGTCCGCGTCGGATCGAGAGTGAATCGAGCCAGGGAGAGGAGCCACCGCGATGATGTCCGAGCTCGCTCTCTGGCAGCAGGCCCTGCTCTTCGGTCTCGCGACGATCGGCCTCCTCTACGGGCTCTGGTTCCGGGTCTGGGCGGGAATCTCGATGGGCCCCGACCTCCTCTTCGCGATCGCCCTCTCGCTCTCGGTCACGAGCCTCGTCCATCCGCCGCTCTTCGACGCCGCCGCCAGCCGCCTCGTCGAGCGCAGCCCCGTCCCGCCGGCGCTCGAGACCGCCGATCGACGCATCGCCGACCTCGAGTCGCTCCCCGGCCGGCTCATCGATCGCGCGCTCGAGAAGATCGGCTACGAGCGCGAGGAGGCGATCGTAGAGCCCCTGCCGCCGCTGCCGGGCCCCTTCGAGCGACGTGTCCGACCGGCGCTCGAGTCCCTGCTGGCCGGCGTCCTGCGCACGGTGAGCTTCTTCTGCGCCACGCTCCTGCTGCTGATGGCTCTCTCCCTGCGCTCCTCGACCTCGACGCGACGTGAGCTGCGGACGCTCCGCCAGCGCCTCGACCGTCTCGAGGCCGACCGACCCGGACCGCTCGCGTCCGGCCAGCCGGGGGTGCCGCTCTGAGCCCCCTTCCCTCAGACCGGGACGACTCCGAGATCGTCGTCGTCTCGGGCCTGCCGCGCTCGGGCACCTCGCTCCTGATGCAGATCCTGGCGCGGGCGGGATGGCCCGTGCTCTGCGACGAGACGCGGCCCGCCGATGCCTCGAATCCGCGGGGATACTACGAGTTCGAGCCCGTGAAGGGGACCCTGCGAGACGCCTCCTGGGTGGACCGGGCCGCCGGAAAGGCCGTCAAGGTGATCCACGCGCTGCTCCCGGGCCTGCCTTCGGATCGCCGCTACCGGGTCCTTCTCATGCACCGCGACCTCGACGAGGTCATCGCCTCTCAGGACGCCCTGCTCGCGAGGATGGGACGGACGGCTCCGCCGCTGCCCCGCGCACGGCTGGCAGAGATCCTCGATCGACAGCTGGCCGAGACGCGAATTCTGCTCTCCACCGCTGCCTGCTTCGAGTGGATCGAGGTCGAGCACGCGCGCCTGATTCGGGAGCCTGCCCGGGAGATCTCGCGGATCGGCGCCTTTCTCGAGCTCGATCTCGAGAGCGGGAGTCCGCTCGGCGGCGAGGACGGGGGCGAAGGCAAAGACGAGAGCACCTCCGGGCTGGCTGCGCTCGTGGCCTGCGTCGACGAGAGTCTGCATCGGGAGCGCGCCGGCGATCCGCACGGGCCTCAGGACGGCGAAGCGTCCGGCGGCGGCGGGAAGGCCTCGAGAATCTGACGGACGCCCTCGTCGAGCTCCTCACGATCGCGATCCCGATCGCGGGTCTCGATCACGCCGCTCGACCATCCGCGCCAGATCAGCTCGCGCGTCTCGGCATCGAGGATGTCGATGAAGAGGGTCGACTCCTGATAGCTCCGCACGGTCGACCCGGAGTACAGGCTGCCGCGGTAGCCGAGGCCGCCGTAGAACACGCCGACTCCGCCCCCGTCGGCCCGCAGCTTCTCGTCGAGCGTGAGGTCCCAGGTCACCAGGAAGTCGGCCTCCTCGGCCTCCTCCATCGCCCGGTAGCCCCGATCCTCGAGCGCCTGCCGGACGGCGGCGCGCAGGCGCTTGCGGAGCAGATCGTTGTCGGCGAAGGGGCTCGCCTCCTCGCTCCGGGGCGGCTCGAGCCAGTGGAATCGCTGGAGGCGGGAGAAGTCGACGCCCGGCTCCCAATCCGTCCGCACGGGCGAGGCGCAGCCCACCGCGAGCCCCATCAGGCCGAGGGCGAGGACGCTCGCGATCGCCCGCGAGAGCGCCCTCGGGCGCAGCGACCACCTCGTGCGCAGCGCCATCATGGAGTCGCCTCCGGCTCCGATTCCCCCTGCGAGAGACATGCGTCCGCTCCTCGATCCAGCAGGCAAGGCCGGGGCACTCTCCCGGGCCGCCCGCGCCGCGCCCTCGGTGCACCCGAGAGGCCTCCGGATCCCCGATCCCACACGCCGCGAGGATAGCGCCCCCGCCGCGAGCGAGACCGGGGTCGATGCCGCCGAGCCCCGGGTCGATGCCGAGGCCGAGCCCGGGCTCCGGCCCGGGCCCGGGCCCCGGCCCGAATGCTAGGCTCCCGCGCGCCGCTCGGGGGCGGCGCAGAGGGGAGCGTTCGAAGCCCGGATGCCCTGGCATCGGATCGACACGAGCGACGGCCTCGAGCCGGGGGAGAAGCGGCTGGCGCGGATCCAGGACCGCGAGGTCCTCGTCTGTCGACTGCCGGATCCTCTGCAGGACCAGTATGTCGCGATCGCGAGCCGCTGTACCCACGCGGCCTGGCCGCTGGCCGGCGAGCCCATCGAAGGCAACGAGATCCTCTGCACCCTCCACGGCGCCCGCTTCGACCTCCGCGACGGCTGTCCGACCGGCGGTCCGGCGAGCAAGCCCCTGGCGACCTACCCCGTCGAGGTGCGCGACGGCGTCCTCTACGTCAGTCTCTGAGCATGGTCCCCCAGATCCGCTCCCTCGCCGCTCCGCTCGCCCTGGCGCTCACGATGGGGGCGTGCGCCGACCCCGGACTCCGGGGGGCGACGACGGCATCGCCCTCCGCGCAAGCGCAGCCCGCCTCGGAAGCGCCGCCCCCTTCGCCGGCGTCAGTCGCCTCGGAGCAGGTCGGCGCGGAGAAGACCGTCGCGGAGCAGGCCG
>CAYXLY010000396.1:0-4617 GCA_964466005.1 uncultured Spirochaetaceae bacterium
GAGCATCGACATGGAAGGGGACATGGAGAGGGACATGGCGCGCAAATCGATTACCTCCCGGAGAAGAGCAGGTCGTGCCGGAGAAACGGCAACGGTCCCGATCGGTGGATGAGAATCGGCAGGGAGACCGTCGTCGTCGTACCCGGCGGAGAGAGGAACGCTCTGGGAGCGAACTCGTGCGGGAATCCGGGCGTGCCGGGAAGCTGGGAGACGACTAGCACAGATCCACTCAGGATTCGATCTACGCCGAGGCTCGGCGCACGCGCGATCGTGCGAACCTTGAATCCTGCCACGTCGAACCCGTCGAAGTCGCCCGCGCGCGCCTGGGCCCGCAGTGCGGTGATCCGACGGTCGAGACGAGCGTTGATGCGCTCGTTGCTGAGCTTCACGAGTGCGCGACCCAGAGTCCCCCCGTCGAGCTTCGCCCCCACCCTCTCGAGGATGGAGCCCGGATCTTCCGTGTCGAGCGGGTCGTCCGACGAGCCATCGTCCGAGGCGAGACCGGTCGAGAGGAATCCGCTGCCCACGATCCTGCCGAGATTGCCATGCCGCTGGGAGGCGGCTCGACGGGCTCGACGTCTCGCCTGTCTCAGCGTCCGGCCCCGTCCCACGAAGAGCTGCGGCGCCCCGAGTCCGACGATCATCACGCCGAAGAGGACCGGGCCGGTACCTCCTCCGCCTGCTCCCAGGAGATCCATGCCCGGAGCGCGGGATCCGGGCGATCGCCCCATCACCGGACGGAAGCTCTCGACACCGTCCCAGATCGACATGCCCGTCGGGTCCTGGAAGGTGACGGGGTTGTTCTCGGCGTAGGAGTATCCGTTGTGGCTCTCGCTCCAGGACGCCGATCGCAGAATCGGGTCGACGGAGAGGAATCGGCCCGTATCCGGATCCATCCAGCGCGCCTGCATCGAGTAGAGGCGAGTGTCCTCCTGTCGCGGGTGGCCACCGAAGAATCCACGAGCCTCGGCTCCCACCCTCGCCTTCAGCTTGCCGAAGGGCTCCCGCACCACATGTGTCAGCCGGTCTCCCCGGGAGTCGACGATCACGCTCTCCGTCCCGGCTCCGCCCGAGAGGATCCAGCCGACCTCGTCGAAGCCCACCCCGCGCGGAGCGCCTCCAGCCTGGAGATCTCGCGGCCACATGGCCAGGCCGAGCGCGATCAGAACCGTGGTCGCGGCGTGGCCGGGCATGCGGAGGAGCCGATCCAGAGTGCTCGATCGCACCAGCCACGCCACGCAGCCCGTCAGGAGCCCGAGCCCCACGGCCACCCCCAGTCCACCGAGCCCGGGAGGCAGGATCGGTGGAGGCACGAGGGCCAGGCTCCCTCCCCGGAGCGTCCGGCTGGCCACACGCCGCCCGAAGGCGAAGATCTCGATCCGGGACTCCCGCTCGCTGACTGGACCGTCCTCTGCGTAGGCGAAATCCTGCCCCACGAACCGGCGTCGTCGGTTGCCGATCTCCTTGACCCGCTGCCCCGAGACGTCGTAGAAGACCTCCAACACGTCACACGCCGCACGACTCGTTCCTTCACAGTGAAGGCGATTCGCCGAGTCCCAGTCGAAGAAGCGCGTGGATCCCGCCTTCGTGATCGTGCTCACGTTTCCATCGGCGTCGTAGGTGTAGACGGCGCCACCGTCCTCTCCGGAACGGATTGCATGAGGACGCTCCGGGTCGTCGTAGACCTGCACGCGACCCGCATGCGTCGTCAGGTTCCCGAGCAGGTCGTACTCGTACGCGTAGGATACGCCGTCGTACTCCCAGGAGTCGATCCGACCCTTGCGGTCGTAGGTGAATCGCTGGCTGAGGGGAAGGTCGCCGATGGAGTCACGGACGAGGATCTCCGTCCGGTTCCCCTCGCCGTCGTAGAAGAGTTCTCCGTCGATCGGATCCGCATGGAGTCGTTCGAGCCAGTAGGTGCCGCCCGGCCCGGACTCGAACCGGTCCCGCTCGAGTCGACCGGTGATCGGGTCGAGCTCGAAGGTCCGCTCCCCTCCAGGCATCACGATCCGCTCCGCGCGGCCCAGATCGTCGTAGAGCACGTCCTCGAGATAGGCCTGTCGCGGGCTCGCGCAGGTCTGCTCCTCGCCGGGATCGCAGACCCGCCTCAGATAGGCGCCTTCGTACTCGTAGCGGGTACGCAGGCGCACTCCGGCGTCGGACACCGGGTAGGCGATCTCCTCGATCCGACCCGCGAGGTCTCGCGAATAGCGGGTCGCGAAGCCTCCCAGAAGCCCTTCGGACCGCTGCCGCAGCCTCCCCAGCTCGTCATAACGGAAGACCAGCCGATGGCCATCCGGTAGCGAGGACTCGCTCGCCACCCGCCTCTGGTCGGCGACGTACTCGAGCACGACGTCCGGCTCGTCTTCCGGAGTCTCGACCGAGAGCAGGCGTCCGAGCGGGTCCCAGGCATGGAGTCGCGTCTCCCCCCGCGCATTGATGAGGGCGATCGGACGGGATGCGAGGTCGTACACGGCCCGCCGTGGACCGCCGTTGGGGTCGACCGCTCGAACGACGCGCCCGAGCGTATCGCGCTCGAACAGGTTCACGTGGGGGCCTTCGGTCGGCAGATCCGCTCCCACGGAGCTCGACGCCACGGCGTCGAAGAGATGCGTGAGATCTCCGAATCCGTCGAAGGCGGAGTACACGTGCTCGGGCTCCAGACATGCCGGAGGCTCTTCGAGCAGGGGCTCCAGCTCATTGGCACAGACGCTCGAGCGAACGACGCGGTCTCCATCCTCCAGGCGCTCGAGCACGGCGCCGCGAGCCGACTTGATTCGCACGCGCTCGAGCGCCGAGCCGCTCGCGAAGCCCGGAGGCACCGGCGCCGTCCAGACCGTGGCGCCATGGCGTACAGTCGAGAAGGAGCCGTCGGGCGCCGTCGACCGCACCGGGCGACCGAGGGGATCGTGATCCAGCCGGAATCCCCGGGCCTCGAGTCCCGAGAGCTCGCTGCAGGTGTCGTCGGCTCCGCACGGCATGCGCCTCGATTGGAAGATCCTCCGTCGAGTCGGATCGACCGCCCTCGCCGTACCCACGAAGCTGGAGCTCTCGGCTGCCCCCTGCTCCACCGCCCGCCAGGTTCCGCCGAAGCCGTCTCCGATCTCGATGGAGGTCGCGGAGCTCGTCGCCTCGTCGTCGAAGTAGACCGTGCTGCGGACGACGGGCGGCGAGGCGAAGTCCTCTCGCGTGATCTCGAGCAGCAGTCGATCCGACTCGCCTCCCGGCATGCTCCCGAAAGGCGTCACCCCCTGCCTCTGGGGCCTTCCGAAGGCATCATGAACCGTCCAGCGCATCGGCTCGTCTCGATAGGCGGACTGCACGAGCCGGGGCTTCGACCAGATCGGATCCAGGAAATGCTTCGTGACGTGGCCGATCTCGTCGGTGATCTCGACCGGGATGCTCTTCGAGCGGTGGCCCGGAAGACATCCCGGCATCCCGTCGAAGCAGAAGGACCGGACGAGATGGAGACCGCCCGGATCCACGATGCGCTCGATCAGGTTCCCGTGGCTGTCGTATGAGAAACGGGTCATCCGCCACTCCCCCGCCTGCGCGCTCTTCCGCTCGCGCACCAGATCGGAGCGGGACGCGACCCGGGTCGTCGCCCGCCCGGTCGAGGTCGTCAGATAGTCGAGGACGGATCGGGAGAGGAGCGAGGCGTCATCCCGACTCGACTCCTCGGCGACCAGGCCGATCACCCAGTCCGCCGTGCTCCGCGGGAAGGGTGTAGCAGTCGTCGTCAGGCTCGAGCTCGGTCGGACCCTTCGCGTCTCGGCGATGAAGTTGAACCCGTAGTCGTCGTCGTAGGAGAAGAAGACGAGCTCCTCGGCGCCGGTCGTGGCTCCGACCTCGGCTCCGTACTCGTTGCGACTCCTCCGGCTCCGGATCCGGCCCAGATGAGACTCCGATCCCAGGCCCGGAATGTCCTCGACGCGCTCCCAGGTCGTCTCCTCGAAGGAGAGGGGCGCCCCCTCCGACCAGCGGATGCGACGCGCCAGCCCGCCCGCGACCCCATGGCTCTGATGAAAGAAGGAGTCGGTCCTCGATCCATCGGGAGCCGTCTCCTCGACCAGGGCGAAGCCCATGTCCTCGCGATGCTCGGGGCACCAGCGAGGCCTCGCGTAGCGGTACTCCGTCGCAGCGACCACCGGCTCCGGAAGGACGCTCTGCGGATCGGGATCGGCATCCCGGAGCAGATTCGGTCCGCGCACCTCGACGCGCCGGACCAGGGCCTTGCCGAGCCAGCGATCCAGATTCCGAACGTCGCTTCCGCCGGGCAGCGACAGCTCCTCCGCGACCCCTGACGCAGCGGCCTCGAGCGCCCCGTCGCGCTGTCGGACGTCGACCTCGTAGACCACGTCGATCGTACCGCCGCGACCGTTGTCGATCCGCTTCAGCAGGTCGGGCAGGGAAGAGACCGAGCGAGCCAGATAGAAGGGGATCGCACTCGGGAACAGAGAGGCGCCCATCCAGTCGACGACGCCATCTCCATCCACGTCCATGGGGAGAATCCGAGCGCTCGGAGGACGGAAGCGGCACGCCGCATCCCGGATCAAGGCGCTCCCGCTTGCTCCGGGCGACTGAAGCCACTCCTCCGCGCTCTCTCCTCCTGACGCG
>CAYXLY010000397.1:0-4599 GCA_964466005.1 uncultured Spirochaetaceae bacterium
TGCGTTCGGTCAGACGCGCCGCCGCCTCGGGATCGCCGTCTCCATCGAAGGTGTAGTCACACTGGAACGCGCAGACCTGGTCGTTGTCGACCTCGCCATCCTGGCAGGCCGGCAGAGCCGATGCGAGGAGCCCGAGGAGAAGGGGGAGAAGACGAGTCAACGGGCTCGCGGAGGCGGAGCGCGCCTGGCGAGCCGGTCGCAGCGGAATCATCGAGCGCCTCCGGGACCTGTGCTCGTTCCGAAAGGCGATCGCTCCAAGCAGCCCGCGCGCGCTGGCGGCCCCCTCTCGTCACAGCGCGGATTGTACATACCCTGAATTGAATTGGTCAAAGAAATTGCGATGGACGTCGTGATCGATGGAGGCCTCGTTCGAACGACGCGGCTCGTCCTCGACCTCCTCTGCCGAAGGCGCGGGGAGATCGGAGTCGGGCATGGGCTCCTCGGTCGCCTCCGCCTGCACGCTTCGCATCGGACCGAGCTCACGAATGTGGAAGGGATGGCACAGCGAGCAGGGAGAGGGGACCTTCGTTCCGCCCGATGCCTTCGCGCCGGCATGACATTCTCGACAGGTCTCGATCGACGGAATCAGGATGTCACCCGACTCCTCGCTGACCGGGGTCGAGGGCTCTCGCGCGACCAGCTCGTAGGGAATCATGCCGGGCTGCGACCAGCTGGGCCGAGTCAGGCTCGATTCCGGCTCGGGATCGAAGACCGCGGCAGCCGGGTGGCATTTCACGCAGGCGAAGGGGGCGTGGCTGTCGTGGCTGAAGACCGAGCCCGGCACCCAGACCTCCTGGATCCGAACGGGCGAGATCCCCATTCCGCCATCGCTCGCCGTCCCGGGAGAGAGGGTATGGCAGACGTCACAGGTGCCGGGCCGCTCGAAGAAACGGCGTTCGGCCGCCGCCAGCTTCTCCTCGACCCATCGGCGTGAGAGCTCGGCCTCGTCCCGATCCAGCCGGGCCCCCGGACGCCGCAGCCGCAGCCGCCGGGGCGCCGCGGCATCCTTCACCTCGCCGTTCAGGACGCGAGCCGAGTAGAAGCCCCGGATCCGCTCCCGGATCCGGGCCGGATCGCCATGGGGCACGAGGTCGGCGGGGGCCGTCGAGTCGAAGTCGAGGCGGTGGCAGTCCTGACAATGCGTCTCGAACTCGATGGGCTTCATGTAGAACCCACCGGCGTCCGGCTGATGGCATGCGCCGCATTGCAGGTATTGCTTGGAGTCCCCCCGCCCCGTCACCGCCTGCCCGACGTGGCGCAGATGGCTGAACTCGAGCCCCGAGACCTCGACCCGCTCGGGCGTGAGCTCGACGGAGACCGCCTCCTCCGTCGGATCCGTCACCAATGCGATCTCGAAGGGCGGATGGTCGCTCCCGAAATCACTCGCGTTCGCGAGATCGGTCTGCGGGACCCGCGTGGAGAGATCGGAGTGGCAATCGGAGCAGAAGCCCGACCCGAGATCCGCGAGGCTCACCTCACGCCCTCGATGCTCGAGATGGCAGTCGGCGCATCGCGCACCCTCGAGATCCGCGACGGCGAGATCCGCCGGCGCGTGGCGCCCGATGTCGTGATGACAGGTCATGCAGTCCGCGTTCGCCACGGGTCGGAAGAAGCCGCTGTGGCAGACCTGGCAGTCGTCCTCCACGTAGGCGTGCCCCCGGCTCACCGGCCCCGTATTCCAGGGGGTCTGGGCTCCGCCCCAGAAGAGCGGCAGCAGCAGGAACGCGAAGAGCACGCCCCCCACTCCCGCCCAGGCGAGCGGCCGGCGCGCGAAGAGTCCCGTCTCGAGGCCCAGCTTCGTCCTCGAGTCGAGGGCGGCCCTCTCGCTGTCCGCGCGGTCGATCTCCTCGTACTCGAGTGAGACGTCGGCATTCGCGCCCGGATCCAGGACCCGGATCTCCCAGGGACCGATCTTGAGCTTGTCCCCGACCCCGAGGCGTTCGCCCTGGGTCACGAGGCCGTTGACGTTCACCTCCTGACCCGGTGCGGCCTCGACGTAGACGCGTCCGTCGCTCATGCGGATCGTCGCTTGATGCAACGAGATCGTCAGGCCCTTCAGCGAGAGGTCGTTGTCCGGGCCGCGGCCGATGAAGAGCGACTCGACGTCCAGATCGCGGTCGAGCCGCACCTTCTTGCCCGTGGGACGGAGCTTGATCTCGGAGAGTCGGACGCGCATCGCTCAGTGATACCAGAACACGACGAAGATGTGGACCAGCAGGGCCGCACAGGTCGCGAAGGCGAAGGGAACGTGCACGACCAGCCAGAGGTCCAGCAGGCCCTTGAAACGAACGTCGCGGCGGATCTGCTTCAGCAGGAGCTCCTTGCGAGCGATCAGCTCCACGAGCTTCCGCTCCTGGGCCTTGGCGTCGCCCACGAGGTCGACGTCGGAGCTGCGAAGGCTCCGCAGCGCCCGGCTGGTGCCGCAATCCCAGTCCTTTCCCGAGAGCTGCGAGCGGAGGTCGCCCCCGATCCGGGTCTCGTCGATCGAGGTCACGACCGCCCTCGCGTAGTAGTCGGGCAGCCCTTCGGCGGCCAGGCGACATTCCGAGTCGATCTCGGCGATCCGCTCGAGCATCGCATCCAGCGTGATGTTGTTCCGGTTCCTCGTCATGGCCGTCGGCACCAGCGCATAGAAGGCGACCCCGAGGATCCCGCTGAAGACGACGATGCACATCAGGACGTAAGCCAGGGTATGGACGTTCTTGCCGAACTCGAAGGCGGAATGGAGCGGGACGAGCAGGAGCAGCGCCGTCCCGAGATAGACGTGCGCCGAGACCCAGCCCTTGAGAGGCGCGCCCGTCGAGGCGTAGCTCCGCTTTCGGATGCCCAGCCACATCAGCCAGAAGATCGTCGCCGCGGAGACGGTCCCGAGCCCGTAGCCCGTCCACGAGCTGCCGCTCCGCCCTCCGGGCGGGTCCTCGATCACGTAGATCACCAGCGAGAGGAGCAGCACGCCGACCGCGACCTTCAGGTAGCGGTAGCGCTCGTACTCGAGGAATGTGCGGGGTCCGATCACCTTCTGGAGGCCTTTCGCCGATGGCCGCGTGAGCGTGAGTCTGCCTAGCCCTGTCTCTCGTAGATCTCGTCGACGTACTCGCCGGGGTCGATGCGCACGATCGCGCCCGTCGGACACGAAGCGACGCAGGCCGCCCGTGGCGCGCCGCTCTTCTTGGCCGGAAGCTCCCGGCAGAGATCGCATTTCACGGCCTTCTTGACCGCGGCCGCTCCGTCCGTGCCGGGCTGCGTCTTCTTGACCGCCCGGGACGGGAAGAGCAGACGCGTCAGCAGCCCCGGGCCCGGGTCATCGTCGACCTTCGCCATCTTGATGACGTCGTAGGGACAGTAGGCCTCGCAGTTTCCGCATCCGATGCAGGTCTCGTCGTTGATCCAGACCTCGCCGTTGGGATCGCGGTGAAGGGCGTCCGGCGGGCAATCCGTCATGCATTTCGGGTTCTCGCAATGCTGGCACGCGGTCGGGAGATGGAGCGCGCTTCCCGCACTCGTCATGTAGGTGGCGCCCGCCTCGCGATTCAGTCGGGAGACGCCTCCATGCGTCTCGGCACATGCCTTCTCGCAGTTGTCGCAACGGACGCAGAGCGTCTCGTCGATCATGAGCAGGTCGGTGGCTTCCTTCCCGCCCGCCTTCTGGAGCCACATCATCGTGCCGCGGCCGTGCTGGCGCCGGGCATCCGCGATGATGAACTCCTGCTCCTTGCGCTCGAGGTACTCGCGGATCTCGCGCTCGCTCTCGACGAAGGAGAGCACGATCTCCGTGGGAAACCGGACCGTCTCGCAGTCGACGCCCGCCCTCGCGGTCGCCGAGCGCTTCCGTCCGGGGTGCAGCACCGCCATCTCGCCGATGGTCGAGCCCGCGCGGATCGAGTCGATCTGCTCCTCGACCCCCTCGTGCTTCTTGAAGATGTCGGCGGTCCCGCGCCGGATCAGATGCAGCCCGTCGGGCTCCTCGCCCTCCGCGAAGATGACCTGGCCCGCCCGGTGCATCATCGTCTCCGCCCGATAGGCGAGACGCTTGCGCGAGGCGGGGGCGAGGTTCGGGAAGAGCACGCCGAGCGCGGACGTGACGTAGGCCGCGTCGATCACGCGCTTCACGTCCTCCACCGAGCGCGTGAGCCGCGTCATCGTGTTGCGGGGCGTCTCGATCAGGATGCAGCGCGTCTTCGTCGTGACCGTCTCACCGCGCCGTCGTCCGGAGATCAGCCCGTCCTCGCCGAAGAACTGGCCCACCCCACGCGTGCCATGGCGCTCCTTCCGGAGGTCCTCGGGGATCGTCGTGTCGGAGTTGTCGAGATAGGCGAGCTCGACCTCGCCTTCCAGGATGGAGAAGAACGTGTTGTCGAAGTCGGCGCGGCGATAGAGGACGGCTCCGGGCGGCTCGACCCGGATCCGCGAGTCGAACATGAAGTCGCGCAGCTGCACGGAGGTGAGCGGCGCGAGGGTCGGCACGGTCTGCTGGATCCGCTCGAGCACCTCCGAGACGCTCCCGTCGACCTCCTCGAACTTCTTCGCGAGCACCGGCTCGTCGGCCGGCTTGACCGGATGTCCCAGCATGTGCTCGACGACCTCGAAGCCCTGGTTCAT
>CAYXLY010000398.1:0-4592 GCA_964466005.1 uncultured Spirochaetaceae bacterium
CCGGGGAGCCGGCCGGCGAGTCGCCCGTGGCCGTCGTCATCGAAGGCGAGCCCATCACGGTCGCGGAGGTCGACGCGTTCCTGAAGGAGAGCTTCATCGAGGACCTCCTCCGGAAGCCCGAAGAGGAGATCTTCGAGGCGCGCGAGAAGGCCATCCGCAACCTCATCCAGAAGCGGATCGTCGAGAGCGAGGCCCGGGCGCAGGGCCTGACGGAAGACGAGCTCTTCGAGGCAATCACGGCGCGCGCCGAGACGCCGACCGACGAGGACGTCGCGAGCTGGTTCGCCCAGAACGAGAACCGTCTGCGCGGAGCGCAGCTCGAGGACGTCGCGCCCCAGATCCGCGAGTTCCTCCTCGAGCAGAGACGAAGGGAGGCCTGGCAGGCGTTCATCGGGCCTCGTCTCGAGGCGCTCTCCTACGAGATGGTGCTCGCGCCGCCGCGCAAGGATCTCGAGGCCACCCGTCTCGTGCGCGGGCCCGCCGAGGCGCCCGTCACGATCATGACCTTCAGCGACTACCAATGTCCCTACTGCATCCGATCGGAGCCGGTCCTCGCCGAGGTGCTCTCGCGATACCCCGACGACGTCCGCCTCGTCCATCGCCACTTCCCCCTCGACAACATCCATCCCTTCGCGCGGCCCGCGGCCGAGGCCGCGATGTGTGCGGAGGAGCAGGATCGCTTCTGGGCCTATCACGACGCGATCTTCGCGCGGCGTGGCAAGCTGGAAGAGGACAGCTTCATGGCGATCGCGAAGGAGCTCGAGCTCGACCTCGAGGCCTTCGAGACCTGCGTCGAGGAGCGCCGCCATGCGGAGTTCGTGCAGGAGGACATCGAGGCGGGCGAGAGGGCCGGGGTGACGGGTACGCCCGCCTTCTACATCAACGGCATTCCGCTGAAGGGCGCCCGCGACGTGGATCAGCTCTCGGGCGTGATCGAGTCGGAGCTCGAGCGGCTCGGCCGGGAGTCCTGACCCGACGCGGCCGGGGCGCGACTCCATCCCCGGGCGAGCGACCGCGACCCGACTGCGACTGCACCGTGACTGCGAGACGCTCGCGGCGTTCGCCCGCTCCGCTCGGCGATCGCCGCTCTACCGGGGCAGAGCCGAGGCCAGGGGCGGAGCAGAGGGCTCCGCCGTCCCGGGCGTCTGGGATGTTCCGGATGTCCGGGAGAGAGCGGCTTCGACCTGCGCGAGGGTCTTCGCGGCCTCCCAGGCGCCGTCCATCAGGAGTCGCCCCTCCAGGGTCGCCAGCTGCACGTGGGGCAGCGGCACCGGGTCGTCGCTCAAGAGCGACCGCGTGAAGGGCTGCTTGTAGCGATCCCGAACGAAGGGCACGGTGAAGTCCAGCTGGCGGAGACGCCTTCCGACGCCGAAATCCTGCAGACGGGACGTCTGCGGAAACAGGACGATCTCGAGGTCTTCGCGATCCGCCAGGCCCTCGAGGTCTCGCGCCAGAGCCGCGAACGCCTCCGACTCGGGATCGGCGAACACGCACAGGATCGCGTCGATCGGGGTATCGGGACGGATATGGAAGACCCGGATCCGGTCCGATCGCGCGTCGAGGAGCTTGTTGCCGAGGGTGAGCACGAGGTTCGGCGCCATCTTCGTCTCCTCGCCCCGACGCACCCGCTCCGCCGCCTCCACGAGGTCCGTGACGCCGATCGGTACGGCGTACCGGCCCGCCTGCGCGAAGTCGAGGCGGGCCGTGCCGTCTCCGTTCACCCGCACGAGCACCGCGGGCCGCGGCTCGATCGGCCGATCGCGGCCCGGCGGAGTCCACGGCTCCCGGAGCATCACGCGGAAGGGCCAGAAACGATCGAGCAAGGCGACGTTGGCCGCCGTCACCTCGGGCGCGGAGGGATCCGCAGCGACATGGGGACGGATCGACTCCCCCAGGAGATCGACTGCTCGGACGGGCACGGGCAGGGTCAGGGGAGCGGCCAGGCCCAGAAGCGCGAGAGCGCGGACGATCTTCATCGGATGGGTCTTCCTGGATGGAGGGCGCGGTCTGAATCGAAGTCGCGCCGTGGATGCGGTCTGGATTCGGTCTGTATTCGATGAGGAACGAGGTCTCGGTCGGTCTACTTCGACGATCGCGAAGGCGGTCGGGTTCCCTTTGCGATCGGCCTGCGCGCAAAGAGGAGAGGCCGCCGCCCTCTGCGGGCGACGGCCTCCGATCTCTACACCGCGACGATCGCCGAGGCTAGGCCTTCGCGCGTCGGAGGACCACGAGTCCTCCGATGCCCGCGGCCAGCATCAGCATCGTCCCCGGCTCGGGCACCGGCGTGGCGTTGACGGCCACGTTGTCGATCACGGCGCCCGAATCCATCGCGAACTGGACGCAGGCCAGAGCGCTGGTATTCGCGCCCGCGAACGTCACCGTCTGCGTCGTGGCGCCGGTCGTGGTGCTCAGCGGCACGACCGTCGCGCTGCTGTCGAGCCCGCCGTCACAGCCCGCGTCGAGCGCGACCGAGACGTTGGCGACCCCTTCGAGGGTCTCCCCGCCGAACTCGACGGACCAGTTCTCGCCCGCGAACGTACCCCCGAGCGCACCCGGGTTGGCCGAGAACACGACGGTGGAGCCCACGTTGGCCAGGAGGCCGAGGAACTGGGCGTACGCCTGTCCCTCGGACTGCAGGACGGAGAAGACGTCGAAGCCCGCTCCGTTGCCCTGGATGGCGCCGGTGAAGGGCGCCGTGTTCCCGAGCACCACCGCTCGGGGCGTGGGCAGCACGTCGCTGCCCGGCGCCGGGTTGATGCTCGACGAGCCGAAAGTCCCGTCCATCCGCATCGAGCCGAAGAGCGCGGATGCGCTCCCCGCCCCGAGGCTCGGATCGAGCGACGAGTAGTTCGCGTCGAGCGTGTTGGTGTTGGTCGTGCCATCGATCGTCAGGCGGCCGGCCGTCGCGTACTGGGAGAAGTCCCAGCCTGCGATGAGATCCGCCTGGGCCATACCGGCTGAAGCCAGCATGGTGACCATCGAGGCGATCACGAGCATTGTCTTGTGCATGGTGCGATCCCTCTTTCAGGAATTGGGGTGATGGTCTCCAAAGGCCTTCAGAGCAGTCCACCGGCGTTCAGCGCCGTCCAGCCGTCCGTGAAGAGCGGCTGTCCGGCCGGGAAGGCACCCCGGTAGGTGGCCGAGGCATCGAGCCCGACACCCGAAGGAATGATGCCCTCGCCGATCTCGCCGACCGAGGCCGCGCCCGAGGGTCGCGGATCGATCGGAGAGGCCTTGCAGCCCGAGAGCTTGCCCGGAACCGTGGCCGCCGCGCACTTCGGCTCGAAGAACGTGTCCTCGTTCACCAACAGCGGGGAGCTGGCCGACAGGACGTTCACACAGGCGCCGCCCGAGCAGGTGACCTCACCGGCGAGCACGTCGGCGTCGCCGCGAGCCGCCGCCGCCAGGCCCCCGGCATCCGGAGGCGCCGTGTCGGAGCAGGAGGTCGCGTAGACCGGGGTCTGGTTCGGGTTGTCCGCGAGATCCGCGGCCTCGTAGGTGTAGCAGGCCTGACTTCCCGTGTTCACGATGATCGAGTTGGCGAGAAGACCCTCGAAGTCGTTGCGCATGCGGATCCCGCGGTTCGCGCTGTTCGGCGAGACGGCGGGATTGGCACCGCCCGTGACGTTGCCCAGAGCCGTCATGTTGTAGATGGCGGGAGCGCCGAGGGGGAAGGCGCGGTCGATGAGGTCCGCATCGTCGAGGGAGCCGCCCACGTTCACGTTGGACGGGTTGTCGTCTCCGTCCCACTCGCCGGCCGCATCACCCGAGCCACCGTTTCCGAAGTCGGTCCCGTCGTCCTGATTGAAGAACGTGGAGATGGTGAGGACGTTCTGGATCGAGCCGTCGTAGCCCTGATCGAGGTCCAGGCTGTCGTCGCCCACGTAGGCGACGACCAGGTTCTTCGAGTTCAGCGTGCCGCCGAAGTACTCGATGCCGTCGTCCTGGTTCGTGTAGACCTCGATGTTCTCGAAGATCGTGCAGTCGCCGACGCCGCCGAGGGTGACGCCGTTCAGCTCCGTGTCCTGACCGACCACGTCGCCCGCGTGTCGGACCGAGACGTGGCGGATCACGCCGGAGCAGTCATGCGGCTCGGTGCCGCCGTACTGAGCGCCCGCGGCCGGGAAGCCGGGGACGGCGAGGCCCTCGACCGGCGCCACGCCGTAGCCGAGACCGAAGTCGTCCTCGAGGTTCGTCGGCGCTTTGCCGAGGATCACGAACCCGCCCCAGAGCTGGACGTTCTGGCTGCCGTCGAGAGCGAGGGGAGCGAGGGGGTTGTTCACCGGGTCGCTGTCGAGGAAGGGATCACCGGGCGTCCAGGCATCCTTCACGGGGTTCAACGGATCACCGTCCGAGTCATCCGCCACGCCGTCGGCGTTCACGTCGGGGGCGGCGGTCGTCATGATGATCGGGTTGCTCGGCGTCCCCTGCGCATCGAGAAACCCACCCTGGGAGACGACGAGCGCGCCGGGCGCACCCGCCGTCGGGTTGAACGGGTCGAAGGCCGCGGTGCGCGGCTGGCCGCGCACGATGCATCCCGGGAGGATCGTGAGGCGGCCCAGGACGAAGATGGGCTGCTCGAGAACGATGGG
>CAYXLY010000399.1:0-4590 GCA_964466005.1 uncultured Spirochaetaceae bacterium
TACTTCCAGGCGGCGGCGGAGAGCATCCAGATCCACGGCGGAGTGGGATTCACCTGGGAGTACGATCCCCACCTCTACTTCAAGCGAGCCCGGGCGACCGAGAGCTGGCTCGGAGATCCATCCTATCACCGGGAGCGGGTCGCCCGCGCGATCGGCCTCTAGACACTTCCGCTCTCGGACCTCCTGACGGAGGCCGGGTCCGCCCTGCCCTTCTCCCAGTCACGAAACGAGACCCTCTCATGGCGAGCGACCCCCTCGACTTCTCCGCAAAGGTCACCATCGTCACGGGCGGCACTCGAGGCATCGGACGCGGCATCAGCGAGCGCTTCCTCGAGGCCGGCGCCGATGTCGTCGTCTGCGGCCGGCGTGAGCCCGAGAAGCCGATCGAGGCGGGAGGCCGTCGAGCCGTCTTCGTCGCGGCCGATGTCCGCAAGGTCGACGAGATCGAGAACGTCGTTCGCACCGCGACGGATCGCTTCGGGCGGCTCGACGTGCTGGTCAACAACGCGGGCGGCGCGCCCGAGGCCGCCGCGGCGACGGCGTCCCCTCGCTTCCACGAAGCCATCATCCATCTCAACATGATCGCCCCGCTCCACTTCGCCCAGCGCGCCAACGCCGTCATGCAGGGCCAGGAGGAAGGCGGATCGATCATCCACATCGCGAGCGTCTCGGCCATCCGTCCGTCTCCCGGCACGGCTGCCTACGGCGGCGCGAAGGCCGGACTCATCTCGATGGCCTCGAGCCTCGCCGTGGAGTGGGCGCCGAAGGTGCGGGTGAACGCGATCACGGCGGGGCTGATTGCCACCGAGTTCGCGCTCGATCATTATGGCGGGCCGGAGGGAATGGCACGGGTCGCCGCGACCATCCCGCTCGGTCGCCTCGGTCGCCCCGACGACATCGCCGACACGTGCCTCTATCTCGCTTCGCCACTCGCCCGCTACGTGAGCGGCGCGAACCTGCTCGTCCACGGCGGCGGCGAGGCGCCCGCCTTCCTCGCAGCCGCGGAAGGCGGGAGCGAGGCGAGCTGACCTACCCGGGTCGGAAGCCTCGCCCGCCCGATTCCATCCAATCCGGTTCAATCCACGGGAGAAGTCCAGATGCGTACATTCGAGAACCCGGCCCAGCTGAAGGAGCACGTGGGAGAGCCCCTGGGCGAGAGCGACTGGCTGGAGATCACGCAGGAGCGGATCAACACCTTCGCGGACGCCACCGGCGACCATCAATGGATCCACGTCGACGAGGAGCGTGCCCGCAAGGGACCGTTCGGCGCTCCGATCGCCCACGGCTACCTCACCGCCTCGCTCGCGAGCTACTTCCTGCCGCGCATCGTCACGGTCGAAGGCATCTCGATGGGCGTGAACTATGGCTGCGACAAGATCCGCTTCCCCGCCCCCGTGAAGGTGGGCTCGAAGATTCGGGGATCCGCGGTGCTCACGAGCGCGGAGGACACGAAGGACGGGGGCGTTCAGGCGAAGATCACGGTGACGATCGAGATCGAGGGCGGGGATCGCCCGGCCTGCGTGATCGAGACCATCAGCCGCTACTACCCGGCCTGAGCGAAGCCCGGCCCGAACGGGCCCTCGCCGCGCACGTCGGCCCTCGGGGCGCGCCGGACCGGCAGCCCTTCAGCCGCCGTCCGTCGCCGTCGACTGCCGTCGACCCCCGTCAACCGCCGAGGCGCTCCTTGACGAGCGCGCGGGCGAGGTTGCCGTCGACCTCGCCCTTGTGGGTCTTCATGAGGGCGCCCATGACCTTCCCTACGTCCCTGGGCTCACTCGCCCCGCTCTCCTCGACGGCCGCCTCGATCCAGGCACGCGTCTGGGCCTCGTCGGCCAGGCTCGGCAGGAACTCCCGGATCACGGCGAGCTCGGCGCGCTCGGCGGCTGCGCTCTCCGCGCGCCCCGCGCTCTCGAAGGCCTCGATGCTCTCCTGACGTTGCTTCTCGAGGCGACGCAGGAGGACCTCGCAGGCCGAGTCCTCGAGAGTGCTCGAGCCATCCTTCTTCATCTCGTTCAGGAAGGCCGTCCGCATCGAGCGGAGCGCAGCCAGGCGTGGCGCGTCCTTCGCCTTCATGGCTGCCTTGAGCTGGTCCGTGACCTCGTCGACGATCGGCATCGGGTCCATCCTCCGACGGGAGAATAGCTCTCGCGTCCGCCCCTGCGCCCGGACGAACGAAACCGATCGGGACGGCTCAGAAGCGCAGAGTCACCTTGGCGTAGCCCGATCGCGGAACCCGGGTGGATTGGCCCAGCGTGAAGTCGGTCGACTCGTAGTGGCGTCTGTCCGTCAGGTTCTGTCCGACGAGAGCCAGCTCGATCCAGTCGGCGGGCTGGTAGCCGAGGCGGAGATCGAGGCGCACGTACTGCTCCACGTTGTCCGGCTGACCGCTCGGGACGGCCTCCGGCAGCCCGTCCACGTAGTAGAGCGAGGCGTCGAGCTCGAAGCCCAGCGGCAGATCGAAGAAGGTCTGCACGTTGAACTGGTGCATCGGGTTCACGTTCTTCTCGCGATTGAACTCGAGCGTGCCGGGGTCGACGTCCTCGTCGATGCTCAGATAGCTGTAGGCGGTCCGGATCCGCCACCAATCGAAGGGCATGAGGTTGATCTCGACCTCGACCCCCCGCGTCGTGGTCTCGCCGCGATTGGAGAACCTCGTGGCGAGAGCGGGAGGAGGCAGCGCCGTCACGCTGAACGTGCTGACGCTGTCGTACTCGTTCCAGAAGAGCGCGATCTCGGCATTCAGCTTCTCCCAGGGATAGAAGCGATAGCCGGCCTCGAAGGCCAGGACCTCCTCGGAGCGGAAGTCGCGATCGCCCGCGAGCTGGACGGGCGGCGCGCCGGGAAGCGTCAGGAGCACGTCCCGGTCGACCTGGGTCGGCGTCCGGACGGCGCGGGAGATCGAGCCCCAGACGGCGTGTCCCTCGACCGGCTTCACGATGAAGCGCCCCGAAGGCTGGTACTCGAATCCCGACCAGCTGTGGTAGCCGAGCTTCGTTCCCGCGATCAGCGAGAGCACGTCGTCGAAGAGGTCGAGCTGGACCTGCGCGAATCCATTCAGGATGTGCACGTCCTCGTCGTTCGGATCGAAGACGATGGGGATCCCCACGCTCCCCAGGGAGATGTGGCTGGTCGAGTAGCGATAGTCGCCGCCCCAGCTGACGGAGAGGTCGTCCCTCGGCTCCAGGTCGTTCTGGAGGTCCAGGGCGACCGTGTGGCGCTCCTCCTCCAGGAGGAACTCGCGCTCCGTGAAGCTGTAGGAGGCCGCCGCGCTGACCTGGCTCCGATCGCTCAGCGTTCGTCCCCAGTCGACGAGGACGTTTCCGCCCCGCTGATCGTAGTGCGCCGTATTGAAGAGCGGCTCGCCCGGCGCGCCGACGGCCGGGTTGAAGACGCCCTGATCGCTGTCGATGTCGAAGAAGTCGCCGGAGATGCGGAGGCTGTCCTCCTCGGTCGGGTCCGAGTCCAGCCGGAAGCCGATGCGGGCCTGACGCCACTCGTCGTTCCCGTCGCGGTCGTCGTCGACGTCCTGATCCTGGAAGCTGAAGCCTCTCGCGTAGACGCGGTAATGCGTGTCCTCTCCGATCCCACCGCCGAACCGCGCGGTCGCGCCGTGCTCCTGCGGGCCTCCGTAGCCGCTGATGAGCGTGCCCTGGGTGTCCTCGGAATCCTTCGTGATGATGTTGATCACGCCGTTGACGGCGTTCATTCCCCAGACCGTCCCGCCCGGCCCGCGAATGACCTCGATCCGCTCCACGTCCTCGATGGGATAGTCCTGGGCGTCCCAATAGGTGCCGCCGAAGGCGGGATTATAGGCGCTGCGCCCGTCGATCAGGACGAGGAGCTTGTTGGCGAAGAGCGTGTTGAAGCCCCGGATGGAGATCGACCAGCGGTTCGCGTCCACACGCGCCACCTGCAGTCCCGGGACCGTGCGGAGCGCCTCGGGAATCACGGTGAAGCCGCCGCGACGGATGTCCTCGCTCGTGATGACCGTGATCGCGGCGGCGGCATCCGTCTTGCTCTGGGCCTTCTTCGAGACCGACGTCACCTCGAGATTCATCAGCTCTTCGAGGCTCATCTCAGTGAGATCGTCGACCGCCCGAGCGGGCAGGCTCCCGGTCGTCAGCCAGAGCAGGGCCCACAGGGCCGCGTTGGCTCGAAGGCCGAATCGAGATCCGACGGACCGACTCCTCTCCATGACACCCCTCCTGCGCAGACCGTCCGGGAAGGGGAGACGGATGCGGCATTGGTGGGATCATCGGAGGTCGTTCGAGGCGACTTGAGACTCGCGACCGTGCAGGCGCCGACCCAGCTGCGCAGGGCCGGTTCCGGGGCGAACTCCCTGCGGTCGCCGAGCCCCGTTCCCGGAGTCCACGAGGTCGAGGACGCTCTCGGGTCCGGGGTCAGGCTCGCTGGCTCGACACCGAGACCACCTCGCCGGTCATGTAGGAGGCGTAGTCGCTCGCGAGGAAGACCATCACGTTGGCGACCTCCCACGGCTCGGCGCCGCGTCCGAAGGCCTCTCGCGACTCGAGCTCGTCGAGCAGCTCCTGGGGCGTGGTCTTCACGAGGAAGGGATGGATCGCGACGCTC